>DATMVL010000088.1:0-4852 GCA_035563175.1 Rhodoglobus sp.
CTGCTCGAGCTCGTGCACCTCGCCGACGCGGCCGGTCTGCGGCCCCGGCAGGTCTCCGGCGGCATGGCGCAGCGCGTGTCGCTCGCGCGGGCGCTCGCCCGCAACCCCGGCGTGCTGCTGCTGGACGAGCCGTTCGGCGCGCTCGACGCGCTCACCCGGCTGCGGATGCAGGATCTGCTGCTCGACATCCACCGGGCCGAGCCCGCCACCATCCTCCTCGTGACGCACGACGTCGACGAGGCGCTCTACCTCGCCGACCGCATCGTGCTGCTCGGAGAGGAGCCCGGCTACCGCCAGGGCTCGGGAGCCGTCATCCGCACCGCCATCACGGTCCCGGGCAGCCGCCCGCGCGACCGCGGCGGGGCATCCCTCGCATCGCTGCGTGCCGAGCTGCTGCAGGGCCTCGGCGTCGCCGTCCACCACCCAGCACACACCTTCTGAGGATCACCATGACCCCCAAGCCACTGCTCGCACTCGCCGCCGGAGCCGCCGCTCTCGCGATCGCGCTCACCGGCTGCGCCGGCGAGGGCTCCGCCGTCGTCGAGGAGCCGGAGCCCGCATCCACGCTGCCCGGCGAATGGAGCGGCGATGTGCTCAACATCGACTTCGCCACGTACAACCCGCTCAGCCTGATTATCAAGGACCAGGGCTGGCTCGAGGAGGCGACGGACGGCAAGGTGACCGTCAACTGGATCCAGTCCGCCGGCTCGAACAAGGCCAACGAGGCGCTGCGCGCCGGCGCCATCGACGTCGGCTCGACCGCCGGCTCCGCCGCCCTGCTGGCCCGCTCGAACGGGTCGCCCATCCAGACCATCGACATCTACTCGCAGCCGAACTGGTCCGCCATCCTGGTGCCGGCCGGCTCGGCCATCGAGTCGGTGGAGGATCTCGCGGGCAAGTCGATCGCGGCCACCAAGGGCACCGACCCGTACTTCTTCCTGCTGCAGACGCTGGAGGAGGCCGGGCTCACCCTGGACGACGTGAACGTGCAGAACCTGCAGCACGCCGACGGCAAGGTCGCGCTGGAGTCGGGCGCCGTCGACGCCTGGTCGGGCCTGGACCCGCTGCTCTCCACCAGCGTCGAGGTCGCCGGCTCGAAGATCATCTACGACAACATCGACTTCAACAGCTACGGCTTCCTCAACGCCACCGAGTCGTTCATCGGCGACCACCCCGACCTCGCGCAGCTCGTCGTCGACGCGTACGAGCGGGCACGCGAGTGGGCGACGGAGAACCCGGATGAGACGGCGCAGATCCTCGCGGAGGTCGCGGGCATCGACCCGGCGATCGCCACCGCCGTGATCGCGGACCGCACCAACCTCGACGTCGACCCGGTCCCAGGTGACGCGCAGCGCGACGTGCTCGAGATCATCGGCCCGGTGTTCGTCGAGTCCGGCGACGTCGCGTCGCAGGACGTGATCGACGACGCGCTCGACAGCCTCTTCGACCCGAGCTTCGCCGAGAAGGCGGACCCGAGCCGCCTTGGCTGAGAACATCAGCATGGAGCTGGCCGCCGCATCCAACCTGACGGATGCGGCGGCTCGCCGTGTCGCCGTCGAGCGGCAGCCGCGCCGCGAACGCCGTCGACCGTGGATGATCGCGCTCGGCTTCGTCGTGCCGCTGGCGCTGCTCGCGCTCTGGCAGACGGTCACCGCGCTCGAGCTGGTGCCCTCGTACCGGCTGCCGTCCCCGACGCAGGTCTGGCTCGCCGGCATCGATCTCGCGCAGCGGGGGCTGCTCGGCCCGTACGTCGGCATCTCGGTGCAGCGCGTGCTGCTCGGCTTCGCGATCGGCGCCGCGCTCGGCCTCGTGATCGGCGCCGCCGTCGGCCTCTCGAAGGCGGCGAGCGCCCTGTTCGCCCCCACCATCGGAGGATTCCGGGCGGTGCCCTCCCTGGCCTGGGTGCCGCTGCTCATCCTGTACGTCGGCATCAACGAGGACTCGAAGGTCATCCTGATCGCCATCGGCGCGCTGTTCCCGGTGTACACGACGGTGGCGGGTGCGCTGCGGCACGTGGATCCGCACCTCGTGGAGCTCGGACGCGCCTACGGCCTCGGGCGGCTGCAGCTGCTCGGCCAGGTGCAGCTGCCCGCCGTGGTGCCGAGCGTGGTGTCCGGGTTGCGGCTCGCGCTGGCGCAATCCTGGCTGTTCCTGGTGGCGGCGGAGCTCATCGCCTCGTCCATGGGGCTCGGCTTCCTGCTCGTCGACTCGCAGAACAACGGCCGCGTCGACCGCATGTTCCTCACGATCATCCTGCTCGGCATCCTGGGCAAGACGACGGATGCCCTGATCGGGCTGCTGGAACGGCACCTGCTGCGCCGCTGGACCTGAGTCCGGCGACGCAGCAGGCGGGGGAGCGGCTCAGCGGCCCAGCCGGCTGAGGAAGCCCCACGGCCTCGGTCCGCTGAAGGCCGCGACCACGAGCAGACCGGCGACGAGCACCAGGTTCTTCGCGATGAACTCGCCCTCGAAGGTGACCGCGAGCGGGTTGCCGCCGGTGAACGCGACGTCCGGGTGCACCACGAACACGGCGAACGTGGCGAGCAGGTGCACGACCTGAGCGGCGGCGATCCACGGGATGAGCACGCCGACCAGCAGAGCGACCCCCAGGGCGATCTCGGCGACGCCCATGCCGACGACGACGAGCTGCGCGGGCAGGAACGGCATCATCGACGACACGAGGTCGGCGACGGGGCTGAGGCCCAGCACCTTGAGCGCGCCGAACCAGACGTAGACGACGGCGAGGGCGACGCGCAGCGCCGGCACGGCGACGATGCGCAGCAGCGCGAGCACCGACTGCTCGAGCTGCAGGATGGGAGCGAGGATGCCCGGGCGAGCGTGAACGGGAGCGGTGGCGACCGGCGGTCGCGCGGTGATGGTGGACATGGTTGGTTTCCTTCCGATCGATGTCTCGCCGGAAGGCTGTCAGCGCCCGGATGCCCGTCGACGCGTGACCTCGTCCGAGCAACCCGCGAGCAACCGAGGCCCGCGGGAGATTGCAGCCCCTTGCGGGCTGTGCGACCTCGTGGCGACGCGGCCAGCGGATGGTGGACGCGCTAGGGTGGTGCCCGTAGGCATCCTTTAAGTCCGTCCGGAGAGGCGGGGAAGGAGGTCGGGTTGACTGCGCGCACCGTGCTGCAGGGTCCTGACATCGCCCGGGCGTTGACCCGGATCTCGCACGAGATCCTCGAGTCCAACCGCGGCGCGTCCGATCTGATGCTGCTCGGCATCCCCACCCGCGGTGTGTTCCTCGCCCGGCGGCTGGGCGGCATCCTCGACGGCATCGAGCCGGGCAGCGGCACCGCCGGCTCCCTCGACGTCACCATGTACCGCGACGACCTGGCGCATCAGCCGACGCGGGCACCGAGCCCGACGAGCATCCCGGCCGGCGGCATCGACGGCAAGACGGTCGTGCTGGTCGACGACGTGCTGTACTCGGGCCGCACCATCCGCGCCGCCCTCGACGCGCTCAGCGACCTCGGCCGGCCGCGCGCCGTGCGGCTCGCCGTGCTCGTCGACCGCGGGCATCGCGAGCTGCCGATCCGCGCCGACTTCGTGGGCAAGAACCTGCCGACCTCCTCGGACGAGCGCATCAACGTGCACCTGGCGGAGCTCGACGGCGCCGACGAGGTGACGATCGCGTGAGGCATCTGCTGAGCACCCGCGACCTGAGCCGCGACGAGGCGGTCGCGATCCTCGACATCGCCGAGGACATGGCGGATGTCGCCGACCGTGAGGTCAAGAAGCTCCCGACCCTGCGCGGCCGCACCGTCGTCAACCTGTTCTTCGAGGACTCCACGCGCACCCGGGTCTCGTTCGAGGTCGCCGCCAAGCGGCTCTCGGCCGACGTGATCAACTTCGCCGCGAAGGGCTCGAGCGTGTCCAAGGGCGAGAGCCTCAAGGACACCGCGCAGACGCTGGCCGCGATGGGGGCGGATGCGGTGGTCATCCGCCACTCCGCGTCCGGTGCGCCCGCGGTGCTGGCCGGCAGCGGCTGGATCGACGCCGGGGTGGTGAACGCCGGGGACGGCACGCACGAGCACCCCACCCAGGCGCTCCTCGACGCGTTCACCATGCGGCGCCGCCTGCACGGCGACGCCTCCCGCGGGAAGGCGCTCGACGGCATCCGGGTCACCATCGTCGGCGACGTGCTGCACTCGCGGGTCGCTCGCTCCAACGTCTGGCTGCTCACGACGCTCGGCGCGAGCGTGCGGCTGGTGGCGCCGGCGACCCTGCTGCCGGTGGACCTCTCCGGCTGGCCGGTGACCGTCGGCTACGACCTCGACGAGGCCGTCGACGCGGGACCCGACGCGGTCATGATGCTGCGCATCCAGACCGAGCGGATGGCGGCGGCGTTCTTCCCGAACGCGCGCGAGTACAGCCGCGAGTGGGGCCTCGACGACGCCCGGCTCGCCCGGCTGCCGGAGGCTACGATGGTGATGCACCCCGGCCCGATGAACCGCGGCCTGGAGATCTCCGCCGCCGCCGCCGACTCACCGCGCTCGACGGTGCTCGAGCAGGTGCGCAGCGGGGTCTCGACGCGCATGGCGGTGCTCTACCATCTGCTCTCCGGAGGTGCCGAATGACCGTCCGCATCACAGGCGCGACGCTGCCCGACGGCACCCGCGCAGACCTGTTCGTCGCCGACGGCGTCTTCGTCGATGCGGCGGATGCCGAGCGCACGATCGATGCGGACGGCCTGATCGCGCTGCCCGGTCTCGTCGACCTGCACACCCATCTGCGCGAGCCCGGCTTCGAGCAGAGCGAGACCGTGCTGACGGGGTCGCGTGCCGCTGCGGCCGGTGGCTACACCGCCGTCTTCGCGATGGCCAACACCATGCCGGTGCAGGAC
>DATMVL010000089.1:0-3354 GCA_035563175.1 Rhodoglobus sp.
CGCGGCGCAGTCCGCTCGGTCCCCCTCGCTCCCTCTCGTCCGACCGCGGTTCGTCCCGCGAGTCCGACCGCCGTCCGTCCGGCGAGTCCGACCGCCGTCCGTCCGGCGACTCCGACCGCCGTCCGTCCGGCTCGTCGCGGCTCCGTTCGCTTGCCCTGAACGTACGCCGAAGCGGTGCCATCGCGTACGTTCAGGGCAAGTGAAATGCCGTGCGGCGGGGACCGGTCAGACGAGCAGCTGGTGTCGTGCGAGGTCGCGGTACAGCGGCGTGGACTCGACGAGCTCGGAGTGCGTGCCCTGACCGACGACCCGGCCATGGTCCATCACGACGATGTGGTCGCTGTCCACGACGGTCGAGAGGCGGTGGGCGATCACGATCAGCGTGCGGCCGGCCGCGACGGCGTCGATCGCGTCGCGCATGCGCTGCTCGTTGAGTCCGTCCAGCGACGACGTCGACTCGTCCAGCAGCAGGATCGGGGGAGCGGCAAGCAGAGCACGGGCGATCGCGAGGCGCTGGCGCTCACCGCCCGACAGCATGACGCCGCTCTCGCCGACCGGAGCGTCGAGCCCGAGGGCGTTGCGGTCGAGCACTTCGCCGAGGTTGACGGCGCGAAGCACCGCTTCGCATTCCGAATCGGATGCCTCGGGCGACGCCAGCCGCAGGTTGTCGCCGATCGTTCCGGCGAGTGTCGGCGCGTCCTGTTCGACGTAGCCCAGCTGCGCCCGCAGCTCGGCACGGTCGAGCGTCCGCACGTCCGCGCCGCCGAGGAGGATCGCCCCCTCGGTCGGATCGTAGAAGCGCTCGATGAGCGCCAGCGTCGTGCTCTTGCCGGCGCCCGAGGGGCCGACCAGTGCGACACGCGCGCCGCGGGGCACCTGGAACGACACGCCCCGCAGCACCTCGCCGTCGGGGAGGACGGTTCCCCGGCCGGTCACACGCGCCGCCGGCGCGTCCGGCTGAGCCTCCGGACGGGTGGCCGTGGCCGCGGCATCCGGTTCCTCGTCGCCGGCGAGCGGGATCGTGGTGGTGGCGACATGTGCGTTCTCGAGCACCGCGCGCGCCTCGGACTCGGCTCTGCGCCGCGCCGCGACGACGGCCTCGGGGTAGCGGAAGCGCACGTCCCGGAACTCGATCGCCGGCGCCGGCCCGGCGGGAACGGCATCCGTCCTCTCCCGAACGGATGCCGCGATCCGGGCGTCGTGGTGCGACTCGGTGGGGAGGTCGAGCACCTCCTGGATGCGGCCGAGCGCGCCCAGCGCCTGATTGACCGACGTGATGGCTCCGAAGAACGAGCCGAGCGGCGCGATGAGCATGAACAGGAACATGATGAACATCACCAGGCTCGCGATCGAGATGGCGCCCGTCGCGACGCGGAAGCCGCCGAACCCGATGACGACGAGCAGCGACACCTGCAGCGCGATGCCCGCGATCGGCACGACGAGGGCCGAGACCTTCGCGATCCGCACGCCCACCCGGTAGGCGTCGGTCGCGCGCTCTGTGACGGATGCCACCTCGCGGTCGGTGGCGCCTGAAGCGCGCACCGTGCGAATCGAGCCGACCGCGCGCTCGACACCGGAGGCGAGCTCGCCGACCTTCTCCTGCTGCTCGGTCGAGGCGGTGCGGATGCGACCGCTCAAGGCCGTCACTCCGAGCACCGAGACGCCGATCACCACGACGATGATCGCCAGCAGCACCCAGTCGATGAGCGCCATCGCGATGAGCGCTCCGGCGAACAGCAGCGCGTTGCCGATCGCGTCGGCGAGGCCCTGCGTGAGCGCGGCGTACAGGAGCGTCGTGTCGCTGCCGACCCGCGAGACGAGGTCGCCGGTGCGTCGCGCGTCGAACTCGCTGATCGGCAGATGCAGGATCCGCGCGATGAGCTTGCGGCGGCTCGAGTACACCACCGCGGTGCCGGTGCGCTGCAGCAGGTAATGCTGCCACGCCGTGATCAGCGACGACGCGACGACCAGGCCCACCAGCACCCACAGCAGCACGCCGAGGTCGAGGCTCTTCTGGACGCGCTCGATCACCTGACCGACCAGGAGCGGCTGCGCCAGCGAAGCCACCGACCCGAGGATGCTCAGCACCGTCACGACGACCAGCGTGCGCTTGTGCTCGAAGAGGAACGGCAGGAGCTGCCCGAAGGTGGCGCGCGGTCCGTCGTCGGTCGGGCCGCGACGCCGGCGCCCGCGAGCCCGAGTGGTCTCGGGGGCGGGGGCTTCGTCGAGTTCGGCGGAGGGCATGGGTGTACCTCGTTCGTGAAAGGGGCTCACCTTCGACCGTACTTCTTGTGGACGGCCTGTCTGCTCACGCCGAGGGCGCTCGCGATCGCCTGCCAGGAGAAGCCGAGGTTCCGGGCCTTGCGCACCTGCACCTCTTCGGCGCGGGCGAGCTCGCGGCGCACGTCGGCGAGGCGGCGGAGCTCGGCGAGCGGTTCGCGCTCACCGGCTGCCCCGATCAGGGTGCGGATCTCGTCGCCGCTCATCGTCGCCTTTCGTCTCGGCCGATTCGGATGCCGCCGTCGCGGCTTCCGCTTCGTCAACCATAGTTGACAGGTGTGAGACCGTCAACCGGCGTTGACGTTCACCGGTACTGCCCGTACCGCCCGGATGCCGTGGCCGGTGTCGCGGGTCGGCGCTAGGGTTGTGCGGTGCCCGCCCCCGTGATCGACGCCAAGAACCTCGCCAAGGCCTACAAGGTGAAGGGAAAGCCAGACTTCCTGGCCGTGGACGGTCTCTCGTTCGAGGTCGCCCCGGGGGAGTCGTTCGGCCTGCTCGGGCCGAACGGTGCCGGCAAGTCCACGACCATGAAGATGATCGGTGCGGTCTCCACCCGCACCGGCGGCGACCTCTCGATCCTGGGGCTCGACCCCGACCGCTACGGCCCCGAGATACGCTCGCGCCTGGGCGTCGTGCCGCAGCAGGACAACCTCGACGGCGAGCTCAACGCGCGCGAGAACCTGTACGTGTACGGGCGCTACTTCGGTCTGCCGGGCAAGGTCTGCGCCGAGAAGGCCGACGAGCTGCTGGCCTTCGCGGCGCTCGAAGACAAGGCGAAGAACAAGGTCGATCAGCTGTCGGGCGGCATGAAGCGGCGACTCACGATCGCGCGCGGGCTCATCAACGACCCCCGCATCCTGCTGCTCGACGAGCCGACCACGGGTCTGGATCCGCAGGCGCGTCATGTGCTGTGGGATCGCCTGTTCCGACTCAAGGAGCGCGGCACGACCCTCGTGCTCACCACGCACTACATGGACGAGGCCGAGCAGCTGTGCGACCGGCTGGTCGTCATGGACCGCGGCCGGATCGCCGCCGAGGGCAGCCCGGCCGGGCTGATCGCCGCCTGGTCCACCC
>DATMVL010000090.1:0-3874 GCA_035563175.1 Rhodoglobus sp.
TCACACCCGCCGACCTGCCCATCCCAGGCTCAAAGCCGGCGCGCGGCGCCATCGAGGTCGCCGAGGAAGGCACCACCAGAACGGGTCGCGTCAAGAAGCGGCTGACGTCGAGGGGAGCGACGGTCGCCGCGCTCGTCATCGCCGTGCTGTGGACGATCCCGACGTTCGGCCTGTTGATCTCGTCCTTCCGCCCGCGGGAGGAGATCATCGACAACGGCTGGTGGACGATCTTCCAGAATTGGGGCCTGACCCTCGAGAACTACCAGGAGGTGCTGCTGTCGCCGTCGGTGTCGGCGCCGCAGCTCGGGTCGTACTTCGTCAACTCGCTCGCCATCGCGATCCCGGCGACCATCTTCCCGCTGGTGCTGGCCTCGATGGCCGCGTACGCCCTGGCCTGGATCAAGTTCCGCGGCGCGAGCACGTTGTTCATCGTCATCTTCGCGCTGCAGATCGTGCCGTTGCAGATGGCGCTGATCCCGCTTCTGCAGGTGTTCACGAGCGTCATCCAGCCGGCACAGGAGTGGGTGTCCGACACGCTGCCGTTCATACCCACGAGCAACTTCCTGCAGATCTGGATCGCGCACACGATCTTCGCGCTGCCGCTGGCGATCTTCCTGCTCCACAACTTCATCTCGGAGATCCCCGGCGAGGTCATCGAGGCCGCTCGCGTGGATGGAGCGAGCCACAGCCAGGTGTTCTTCCGCGTGGTGCTGCCCCTGGCGTTGCCCGCACTGGCGAGCTTCGCGATCTTCCAGTTCCTGTGGGTCTGGAACGACCTGCTCGTCGCGCTCATCTTCTCGGGCGGCACAGCCGAGGCTGCGCCCCTGACCCAGCGGCTGGCAGAGCTCACCGGCTCACGCGGACAGGAGTGGCAGCGCCTCACGGCGGCGGCGTTCGTGTCGCTCATCGTGCCGCTCATCGTGTTCTTCTCGCTGCAGCGGTACTTCGTGCGCGGCCTGCTCGCCGGTTCGACCAAGGGGTAGGCGCAGACCGGTTCGTGCCGTTCGGCTCTCCGCCCGCGACGCGGGAGCCGAACGGCACGAGCGCGTCCCCCCGCCGACCCCGCGGCTTCCGAAACGACGGAACGTTGGACGGACGGTCGAGAGATCTCCGGGGGAGGCGGAACCTGCGCCCCGGGATTCTCCGTCGTTTCGGAAGGGTCGGCCCACTCGCAAGGCCGACCGCCCGCGCCGCGGCGGCGGTCGTCGCCGCCGCGTAGGGTCGAAGCGTGAGCATGCGCGGCGGCACCGGCCAATACGGCAAGATGCGCGCACGGATCAGCAACCAGGACGAGCAGACGCAGCGGGCCGAGAACGCCGCCGCCCCGCGCATCCCGAACCTGCTCGGTCGCATCGGGGAGCTGTTCCGCCCCTACCGGCGCACGCTCGCGCTCACCATCGTGCTCGTGCTCATCAGCGCCGGCCTCGGCGTGCTGCCGCCGCTGCTCACCCAGCAGCTGTTCGACCGCGGCCTGTTCCCGCCGGGCGGCACGCCGAACGTGCCGATCCTGCTCGAGCTGGTCGGCTTCATGGTGCTGCTCTGGTTCGCCTCGGGCGGCATCGGCATCTGGCAGACCTACCTCACCGCGCAGGTCGGCAACAGCGTCACCGGCGCGCTGCGCGTGCGGCTGTTCGGCCACCTGCAGGCCATGGAGCTCGGGTTCTTCACCCGCACGAAGACCGGCGTCATCCAGTCCCGGCTGCAGAACGACGTCGGCGGCGTCGCGGGTGTACTGAGCAACACCGTGCAGAGCATCATCGGCAACACCGTCACGGTGATCGCCGCGGTGGTCGCGATGCTGCTGCTCAGCTGGCAGATGACCATCGTCGCCGTCATCCTCACCCCGGTGCTCGTCATCGCGCAGCGCCGCGTCGGCCAGGTGCGGGCGCGCATCGCCGCGAGAACGCAGGAGTCGCTCTCGGAGATGACCGCGATCACGCAGGAGACGCTGAGCGTCTCGGGCATCCTGCTGGCGAAGTCGTTCAACCAGCAGGGCCGCGAGATCGGCCGCTACGAGGCCGAGAACGAGCGCCAGATCACGCTGCAGGTGCAGCAGGCGATGAGCGGGCAGTGGTTCTTCGCGATCGTGAACATCTTCCTCTCCACGATCCCCGCGGTGATCTACCTGGTCGCGGCCTGGCTGATCTTCCAGGATGTCGCGGTCACCGCCGGCACGGTCGTCGCCTTCACGACGGTGCAGGCCCGGTTGACGTGGCCGCTCATGGGTCTGCTGCGGGTCGCGCTCGACCTGCAGACCTCGCAGGCGCTGTTCGCCCGCATCTTCGAGTACCTCGACCTGGTGCCCGCGATCGCCGACCGGCCCGACGCCCGCGCGGTGGATCGCAGCCGGCTGGGCGAGATCGTGTTCGAGGGCGTCGTGTTCCGGTACCCCGACTCGGGACCGGAGACGCGGCCCATCCTCGACCGGGTCGACTTCCGCATCGAGCCCGGCGAGTTCGTCGCGTTCGTCGGTCCGTCGGGTGCCGGCAAGACGACCGTCAGCTATCTCGTGCCGCGACTGTACGACGTGTCGGACGGGCGGGTGCTGTTCGCCGGCGACGACGTCCGCGACCTGCGGCAGGATGCGCTCATCCGCGAGATCGGCATCGTCAGCCAGGAGACCTACCTGTTCCACGCGACGATCGCCGAGAACCTCCGCTACGCGAACCCGGACGCGACGCAGGGCGAGCTCGAGGCGGCGGCCCGCGCGGCGAACATCCACGACACGATCGTGTCGTTCCCCGACGGCTACGACACGGTCGTCGGCGAACGCGGGTACCGGCTCTCCGGCGGAGAGAAGCAGCGCATCGCCATCGCCCGCGTGCTGCTGAAGGACCCGCCGGTGCTGATCCTCGACGAGGCCACCAGCGCGCTCGACTCGGTCTCGGAGCGCATCGTGCAGGACGCCCTGGAGGCCGCCCAGCGCGGCCGCACGACGATCGCGATCGCGCATCGGCTCTCGACGGTGATCGACGCCGACGTGATCTTCGTCGTGGAGCAGGGCCGCATCGCCGAGCACGGCACCCACGACGAGCTCATGGCCCGCGGCGGCGCCTATGCACGGCTGGTGGAACAGCAGGCATCCGTCCGCTGACCATCGCGTCGCCCGTCGTTCACCGCCGCGTCGCCGCGGCTTCCTAGCGTTGCGGAGCCCCCCGAGACCGGAAGCTCCCGCCATGCCTGCTCGCACCCGCCCCGTCGCCCTCTCCGTCGCCGCGCTCCTGCTGCTGACCGGGCTCGCCCCGGCCACGGTCGCCGCCGCCGCCCCCGACACCGGGGGTCTCACGCTCGACGGCGAGGGCTCGGCGCTGCTGACCGCGTCGACGGAGAGCGTCGCTCCCGGCCTCGAGCTCACGTCGTTCCGCAGGCAGCAGCCGAACGGCTGGGTCACCGGCCACGTCATGGTCGCCGACCTCGCGGAGCCGACGCTCTCCCTCGACCTCGTCGACTCGGGCACGGTCACGGGCGGCGCGCGCGTGAGCGAGATGATCGATGGCACCGGCGCGGTGGCCGCCATCAACGGCGACTACTTCGACATCAATGCGTCGACGGCGCCGGTCGGCACCAACGTCTCCAGCGAGGGCGTCGAGACCATCTCGGCCGAATCCCGGAACACCCTGACGGTCGCCGACGGCATCGCGGCCGTCGCGCAGCTCACCAGCGGTGCCACCGCCACCTTCGCGGGCACCACGCACGACGTGGACGTGGTGAATTCGCCCGCTCTGCCGGCCGGCGAGCTCGGCTGGTTCACCTCGGCCTGGGGCGCGTACCCGCTCGACCGGCCGCTCGGCGGCCCCGGCACGCTGCCCGATCCGATCGCGCGCGTCGGCGTCGTCGACGGCGAGATCGTCTCGGTCACGACCAACCCGGCCGC
>DATMVL010000091.1:0-3730 GCA_035563175.1 Rhodoglobus sp.
CGGGATGACTCTGGGCTCGCCGGCCGTGGTCGGTGCGGTACTACCCGGAACGTACGAGACCCCGACGGGCAGCACGTAGCGGTACGACAGGTTGTACAGGTCGACGGTGCCGTCGTTCGAGGCGGTCAGCTCGACCGACGCACGATCGCCGGCGAGCACGCCCTGGTCGCCGCCGACCTCGAGCGTGATCGGGTACGCCGCCGAGGCGGGCGTGACCGGCAGGCCGAGCACCAGCCCGGCGCTGAGGAGCGCCAGCGCCATGGTCGCGGCGACGATGCGCGCGGGCACGGAGCGGATCGAGAGGAACGAGCGGCGCTGGCGCGCGCGTCGAGCGAGCATGACGATGAGACCCCCGGTTGCAGCACACGGGGCTCGGGCACCCGCGGGGCGAGACTACCAACGGGCTCGCCGCAGCGAACGCCCCGAACCGGGGGACACGCCGTGTCCCCGTTCCGGCGGACGCCGCGCGGTCGCGAACCCGTAACTCGCTACTGTGGTTACGTGCGACAGCAGCGGCCGCAGGGGCAGTGGTTCACCTCCGAGACCGGCCAGCGCTGGTGGTTCGACCCGGGCGCCCTCAGCCTCGACTTCGCGTACACCGGCGCCATGCCGCCGCAGCCGGAATCATGGTCCACCCCGGTCGACCTGGGTGCCTGGCTGGCCGAGCGCTTCGAAGAGGTGGATGCCGCCGTCACCGAGCGGGACCTCACCGACGCACGCGCCCTGCGCTCCGCCCTCGCGGCCGCGTTCCTCCGCCGCTCGCTCGGCGAGGAGCCGGAGCCCGACGACGTCGACGTGATCAATCTCTTCGCGGCGACCCCGGACATCCCGCCGGCTCTCGCGGGCGGACGCCGGCAGGCGGGCCGCACTCGGGCCCGACCGTCGCAGGCGCTCTCGACGCTCGCCCGTGAGGCGATCGTGCGGCTCGACGACGAGCACCGCGCACGCATCCGGGCGTGCGAAGCCGACGACTGCGGCTACGTCTTCTACGACGAGTCGCGGTCGGCCAACCGGCGATGGTGCTCGATGCAGCGGTGCGGCAACCGGGCCAAGGTGCGCAAGCACCGGGCGCTCAAACAGAGCGCCGCCTAGTCGACGACGCGCACGTCCTTCCAGAACGCCACGTAGTTCGAGAAGTCCTTGCCGACCCGGTCGAACGCGGTCGGATACGGCTGCGGGTAGCTCCAGGCGCGGTCCTGCAGCAGCTGGTCGCCGTTTCTCACCGAGAAGTACTGGCACTCGCCCTTCCATGGGCAGGTGTATGGGGTCGGGCTCTTCTCGAGGTACTCCGCGTTCACGCTCGACGGCGGGAAGTACCAGTTGCCCTCGATCTGGATGAGGTCCTCCTCGGGGGCCTCCGCGATCACGGTCTCACCGAGCACTGCCTTCATGACTGCCTCCTCGAACAGGTTGTCCTGGTGGCAACGCTAGGCGGCTGAGCTGGATTCCCGCAGCACGATCACGTCGGCCGACAGGTTCGCCTGCCGTGCGGCCGCGACGGCGTCGGCACCGGCGATCTGACCGGACACGGATGCCGACAGCACGTGCCCGATCGCGTTGCGCAGTCCCGAGTAGGCCCCGACCGCGGCGGCGGCCTCCGGGGAGGTGAAGTCGATGCCGACCTCGGCGAGCGCGTCGATCACGGCGCCGGCGACCAGGAGATCCTCCACCGCGTACCGGCCGTCGGTGCCGGCAGCCACCACCGCGACGACGGCGCGGCCGCCGAGCTGCACCTGGCGGTCGAGGATCCACCGGGCGATGGCCGGAGCCGCGCCCACGCCACCGGTGAGGACGGCGCCGTCATGCGGGATCCCGAGCGGATCCGCGGTGCCGGGCAGGGCATCCGCCCACACCAGGATGTGCGCACCGGGCGCGATCGCCGCTCCGCCGTCGACGCCCCAGTCGAAGCGCACCTGGTAGCGGGACTGATTGCGCGGGTCGGTCACGGGAACGAGGCTAGTGCCATGCGCATCCTGCTGAAGCTCGTGCTCGACTGCCCGCCGGATGCGGCATGGCGCGCGATCCGCAGCCCCGAGGTGTTCCGGCAGGTGTCGGCGCCGCTCACCACGTTCGAGTCGCTCGACGGGCCGTTCCCGGAGAGCTGGCCGGAGGGCGAGCACATCGTCGCCGTGAAGGCGCTCGGCCTGGTGCCGATGGGCCGGCAGATGATCGCGATCAGCTTCCCCCGCCGGTCCGACGGCGTGCGCATGGTGCGAGACTCCGGCCGCGGACTCGACGGGATGCTCGCGCTCGTCACGACCTGGGACCACCGGATGGCGGTGGCCGCGACCGCGGACGGCCGCACGCTGTACCGTGACCGGCTGGTCATCGGCGCGGGCATCCTGACCCCGCTCGTCTGGCCGGTGTTCTGGGTGTTCTGGCAGTGGCGGGCGGCGCGCTTGAAGGCCCTCGCCCGCACCTGGCGCTGACCCACCTGCTAGGCTCGGGACATCCCGGGGCTGATCGAGCCCCCGCGTCGTAGAACGCTTTCTCCAGTCCATGTGCTTCGAAGCCGGGACTTCACAGAACTCTTCGTACGGCGGATACCGCCCCAGCGTCGCCGTGTGCGCGCTCGAAACCGAATCGAATCAATGCCAGACATCACCTTCAGCACGCTCGGCGTGCCCGCCCCCCTCGTCGCCGCGCTCACCGCGCAGGGCAAGACGGAGCCCTTCCCCATCCAGCAGGACACTCTGCCCGACACCCTCGCCGGCCGCGACGTGCTCGGCCGCGGCAAGACCGGCTCGGGCAAGACCCTCGCCTTCGCGCTGCCCATGGTCGCGCGCCTCGCCGAGAGCCGCCGGCACTCCGGCAAGCCGCTGGGCCTCGTGCTCGCCCCCACCCGGGAGCTGGCCACGCAGATCACCGCGACCATCCAGCCGCTGGCGGACGCCTACGACCTGCGCGTCACCACCATCTTCGGCGGCGTCTCGCAGCAGCGTCAGGTCGCCGACCTGAAGGCCGGCGTCGACATCATCGTCGCCTGCCCCGGCCGGCTCGAGGACCTCATGAAGCAGGGCTTCGCGCACCTCGACCAGATCGAGATCACCGTGCTCGACGAGGCCGACCACATGGCCGACCTCGGCTTCCTCCCGGTCGTCACCCGCATCATGGACAAGACGCCCCAGACCGGCCAGCGGATGCTGTTCAGCGCCACGCTCGACAACGGCGTGGACAAGCTGGTGCGGCGCTACCTGCACGACCAGGTGCTGCACTCGGTGGACGAGGCGACCTCGCACGTCTCCGCGATGACGCACCACCTGTTCGAGGTGTCGGCCGACGAGAAGCCGGCGCTGGTCCGCGCGCTCGCGTCGGGAACCGGTCGCCGCATCCTGTTCATGCGGACCAAGCACCACGCCAAGAAGCTCGCCAAGCAGCTGACCGAGGCGGGCATCCCGTCGGTGGACCTGCACGGCAACCTGTCGCAGCCCCAGCGCGACCGCAACCTGGCGGCGTTCTCCGACGGCTCGGCCAAGGTGCTGGTGGCGACGGATGTCGCGGCACGCGGCGTGCACGTCGACAACGTCGAGCTCGTGGTGCACGTCGACCCGCCCATGGAGCACAAGGCGTACCTGCACCGCTCCGGCCGCACCGCCCGTGCCGGCTCGGAGGGCGACGTCGTCACCGTCATGCTGCCCGCGCAGCGCGGCGACACCCTCGCACTGCTGCGCAAGGCCGCCATCAGCGTCACCGCCCAGCAGGTCACCGCGACCTCCGCGGCCGTCGCCGA
>DATMVL010000092.1:0-3324 GCA_035563175.1 Rhodoglobus sp.
GCCCACCAGGGTGAGCGCCGACAGCAGCGCGAGCACGACGCCCGGGTGCCACCACGCGAACTCGGTCGACTCGCCGAGCAGCAGGGTGACCGTCGGCACGAATGCGGTGAGCGTCGCCGCGATCGCGTAGGCGAACGACAGCGCGGAGTAGCTGAACCGCGACTCGAACAGGTCGTGCATGAGTCCGCCCAGGGCGGCCCAGCTCAACGTCGGCAGGATGCCGCCGATGATCATGGTGCCCACCAGGATCGGGAACGTCGCGAACTGCAGCAGGAAGTACATCGGGAACGCGATCAGCAGGGTGCCGATCGCGCCGATGGCGACCACGCGAGCCGATCCGATACGGGTCGCCCACCAGCCGAACAGCGGGATGGTGACCAGCTGCAGCAGTCCGCCGATCGTCGTCGCGACGAGCAGATCCTGGTACGAGAACCCGAGCTGCGCGACGCCGTAGTTGATGGTGTACGTGTTCATCAGCGAGTACGACCCGATGCCCAGCAGCGCGGCCGCGACCGCGATGACGAGCGCGGCGGGCTGCGCCCGGAACACCTCGATGAGCGGGATGCGCGGCTTCGCCCCGGCAGCGTCCACGGCCTTGAATACGGGCGTCTCCTCGACCGACCAGCGCAGGTACAGCGAGACCGCGAGCAGCGGGATCGCGGTGAGGAACGGGATGCGCCAGCCCCACGCGACCATGTCCTCGGACGACACCAGCAACGTCATCACGATGAACAGCACGGCCGAGAGGATGCTGCCGATGGGCGACCCGAGCTGCGGGAACGCCGCGTACAGCGCACGCCGCTTCGGGTCCGCGTGCTCGGTGGAGAGCAGCACGGCGCCGCCCCACTCGCCGCCGAGCGACAGGCCCTGCACGAGACGCAGCAGCAGCAGGAGCACCGCGGCGAACCAGCCCGCCTGGGCGTAGGTCGGCAGTACGCCGATCAGTCCCGTGGCGACGCCCATCAACAGGATCGTGACGAGCAGCGTGCGGCGGCGGCCGAGCCGGTCGCCGAGCTGCCCGAAGATGATCGCGCCGATCGGCCGCACCACGAAGGCGACGGCGATCGAGAGGAACGCTGCCAGCGTGCCGCCCACGGGGCCCAGCGGTTCGAAGAACAGCGGGCCGACGAAGAACGCGGCGAAGTAGGCGAAGACGTAGAAGTCGTAGGACTCGAGCGAGGTCCCTACGAGCGATGCCCAGGCCACCTTGCGGGAGGTCTGGACCGAGGAAGGCGACGTTGTGGTTGGCACTTTGCCACGTGTCGTTGTGGTCACGAGTACCAGAGCCTACGGGGCGCCGCGGATATTCCCCGGCTACACTTGAGCCACCAGCACCGATCCGGCCATCACCGGGGAGCTCTCGGAAGAACGGCCGTCGCGAGTCGGCTCAGTAGAACCGAGCGGGGAGAGCCCGTCACAGCGACAAGAGGGGCTCGGTGGTCGAGCGCAGTCGAGACCGCCGGGCAAGCGGGGTGGTACCGCGGCCGCGAGGTCGTCTCCGTGCAGCAGCGAAGCCAGCACAGGAGCCCCATGTCGTACCCCCGCCACACCCCGGATGAGTCCGTCCAGCCGTCGCCGCGCTTCCCCGACATCGAGCAGCGCATCCTCGCGTACTGGAAGGCCGACGACACCTTCCGTGCCTCCGTCGCGCAGCGCGAGGGCGCCGAGGAGTGGGTGTTCTACGACGGCCCGCCGTTCGCCAACGGCTTGCCGCACTACGGCCACCTGCTGACCGGCTACGCCAAGGACCTGTTCCCGCGGTTCCAGACCATGCGCGGCAAGCAGGTGCACCGCCGCTTCGGCTGGGACACTCACGGCCTGCCCGCCGAGCTCGAGGCCGAGCGCCAGCTCGGCATCACCGACAAGAGCCAGATCGAGCAGATGGGTCTCGCCGCGTTCAACAAGGCCGCCCGCGACTCCGTGCTGCACTACACGAAGGAGTGGGAGGAGTACGTCACCCGCCAGGCGCGCTGGGTCGACTTCGAGAACGACTACAAGACGCTCGACATCACCTTCATGGAGAGCGTGATCTGGGCGTTCAAGCAGCTCTACGACAAGGGCCTCGCGTACGAGGGCTACCGGGTGCTGCCGTACTGCTGGCGCGACCAGACGCCGCTCAGCAACCACGAGCTTCGCATGGACGACGACGTCTACAAGATGCGGCAGGACCAGTCGGTGACGGTCACCTTCCCGCTGGTGGGCGAGCGCGCGGAGGCGCTGGGTCTCACCGCCGTCAAGGCGCTCGCCTGGACGACGACGCCCTGGACCCTGCCGACGAACATGGCGCTCGCGGTCGGGCCGGACATCCTCTACGCCATCATCCCGGCCGGTCCGAACGGCGCCGCCGACGGGTCCACGACCAGCGAGTTCCTGCTCGCGGCGGACACCGTGGCCGCCTACGCGAAGGACCTCGGCTACGCCTCCGCCGAGGAGGCGAAGGCCGCGATCACCCGCACCGTGCCGGGCGCGGAGCTGCGCGGCGTGCAGTACGACCGGCTCTGGGACTACTACGCCGACACCGAGCAGTGGGGCACGCAGAACGCCTGGCAGATCCTGGTCGCCGAGTACGTCGCCACCGGCGAGGGCACCGGCATCGTGCATCAGGCGCCCGCGTACGGCGAGGACGACCAGATCGTGTGCGCCGCCGCCGGCATCCCCGTCATCCTGTCGGTTGACGACGCCGGGCGGTTCGTGCCGCACATCGAACCGGTCGCCGGGCTGCAGGTGTTCGACGCCAACAAGACGCTCACGCAGATGCTGCGGGCCGAGAGCCGCCTGCTGCAGGTGCGCAGCTACGAGCACAGCTACCCGCACTGCTGGCGGTGCCGCAACCCGCTGATCTACAAGGCGGTGTCGAGCTGGTTCGTGCGCGTGCCGGAGTTCCGCGACCGCATGGGCGAGCTCAATCAGCGCATCATCTGGGTGCCCGACAACGTCAAGGACGGGCAGTTCGGCAAGTGGCTGAGCAACGCGCGCGACTGGTCGATCAGCCGCAACCGGTACTGGGGCAGCCCGATCCCGGTGTGGAAGTCGGACGACCCGGCGCACCCGCGCATCGACGTCTACGGCTCGCTCGAGGAGCTGGAGCGCGACTTCGGCGCGCTGCCGCGCAACGCTGAGGGCGAGCCCGACCTGCACCGGCCCTTCGTGGACGAGCTGACCCGGCCGAACCCCGACGACCCGACCGGCCGCTCGACGATGCGGCGCATCACCGACGTGCTCGACGTGTGGTTCGACTCCGGGTCGATGCCGTTTGCGCAGGTGCACTACCCGTTCGAGAACCAGGAGTGGTTCGACAGCCACAACCCGGCCGACTTCATCGTC
>DATMVL010000093.1:0-3803 GCA_035563175.1 Rhodoglobus sp.
ACGGACTGCTGGCGTGGGCCGACTACACGCCGAGCCTCGTCGCCGACGACCGGGTCATGCTGTCGGCGGTCATCGAGCCGCAGACCGGTTACCCGTTCCGCGTCGAGGTCGAGACCGAGTACCGCATCGACGCCGGCGGCCTCCACCAGGCGGTCACCGCCCGGAACCTCGGTGCGGATGCCGCCCCCTGGGGCACCGGACCGCACCCGTACCTCGTCGCCGGCCCCGGTCGCGTCGACGACTGGACGCTCGCCCTGCCGGCATCCGACGTGCTCACCGTGACCGCTGACCGCCTGAGCCCCGTGGCACTCGAGTCGGTGGCGCAGCATCCGAAGTGGGACTTCCGAAACCCTCGGCGAATCGACGACGTCTTCATCGACCATGCCTTCACCGCGCTCGCCCGCGTCGACGGCATCGCGACCGTCGAGCTGCGCGCCGGCGCCGGCGGTGTCGGGATGGCGTGGGACGAGCGCTGCCCGTGGGTGCAGGTGCACACCGCGGACACCCCCGCGCTCGCGGCCTCGAACCGGATCGGCCTCGCCGTCGAGCCGATGACCTGCCCGCCGGATGCCTTCAACTCCGGCACCGACCTGGTGGTGCTGGAGCCGGGAGCCTCGCACGCGGCATCCTGGCGGATCTTCTCGCTCTGAGGTGCCGGCCGCGTCTCGGCGTTCGAAGTGCGCAAAGTGCTCGATATCCGGCCGGATCGAGCACTTTGCGCACTTCTAATGCGGGTTGGGCCCTCTAGCGGCCGTTGATCAGAGCAGCGGCCTGGCGGGCGGCGCCCAGCGCGACGTACTCGGCGACCTCCGGCACCTCGACCGGGATGCCGAGCACCTGCGGCGCGATCTCACGCACCGCTCGGGACTGCGCCCCGCCGCCGATCAACAGCGCGCGCCGGAGCGGAACGCCGAGCTCGCGGAGGGCGTCCAGCCCCGCGCCGAGACCTGCGAGCATGCCCTCCACCGCTGCTCGCGCCAGATTCTCGCGCGTCGTGGACGCCAGGGTCATGCCGGTGAGCGTCGCGGTGGCGTCGGGAAGATTCGGGGTGCGCTCGCCCTCGAAGTACGGCACGAGGCGGAGCCCCGCGGCGCCGGCGGATGCCGACAGGGCGAGGTCGCTCAGCTCGTCGTGATCGACTCCGAGGAGCCGGGCTGTGACATCCAGCACCCTGGCGGCATTGAGGGTGCATACCAGGGGCAGGAAGTGCCCGTCCGCCGATGCGAAGCCGGCGACGATCCCCGAGGAATCCACCGTGCGCTCCTCGTGCACCGCGAACACGGTGCCGCTCGTCCCGATCGACACGACGACGTCGCCCAGGCCCGCGCCCACTCCGAGCGCCGCCGCCGCATTGTCGCCGGCTCCCGGAGCGACGCGCCTGCCCCCGGCATCCGTCACCGAATCGGCAGGCCCGAGCACGCGCGGCAGGACGGCGTCGTGACCGAGGGCGGCGGCGACCAGCTCGCGGTCGTAGTCTCCGGTCGCCGGATTCCAGTAGCCCGTGCCCGACGCGTCGGATCGATCCGTGATGAGCTCGTCGAGCACCGGTCCGCCCGCCGCGTCCGGGCCGAAGCCCCGCAGCCGCCAGGTGAGCCAGTCGTGCGGCAGGGCGACGGCGGCGACCCGCGCGGCGTTCTCGGGCTCGTGGTCGCGCAGCCAGCGCAGCTTCGAGATCGTGAAGGATGCCACCGGCACGAGTCCCGTGCGCTCGGCGAGCGACTCGCCGCCGAACTCATCGACCAGTTCGGCAGCGGCATCCGCTGATCGGGTGTCGTTCCACAGCAGCGCATCCCGGATGACGCGGCCGTCGGCGTCCAGCGCCACCAGGCCATGCTGCTGGCCGCCGATCGACCACGCCTCGACATCGTCCATGCCTCCGGCGTCGGCGACGGCCGCATTCAGCGCCCGCCACCACCCGTCGGGATCGACCGACGTGCCGTCAGGGTGCTCGGCGCGGCCGCTGCGCACCACCTCGCCGGTGGCGGTGTCGACCACGACGACCTTGCACGACTGCGTCGAGGAGTCGACGCCGAGAACCAGCGCCATCGCTCAGCGTGCGCCGAGGAGGTGCTCGGTGGCCAGCTGCTGCAGGCGCACGAAGCCGAAGCCGTGTCCGCCGAGGTAGGCGGTCGCGTCGAAGTCCTCGAAAGCCGAGCGGTCGGCGATGAGCTCGTCATACGACTCGCCGTCGTTCAGGGTGGGCTCGGCGAGTTCGGCGACCTTGGCGTCGGCCAGCGCCTCCTGCACCTCCGGGTCGGCGCGGAACGCCGCGGCGCGCTCCTTCAGCAGCAGGTAGGTGCGCATGTTCGCGGCGGCCGATTCCCAGACGCCCTTCTCGTCTTCGGTGCGGCTCGGCTTGTAGTCGAAGTGACGGGGTCCCTCGTACGCGGGGACACCGCCGGGGCCCCCGTTCTCGAGCAGGTCGACCAGCGCGAAGGCGTTGTGCAGGTCACCGTGGCCGAACACGAGGTCCTGGTCGTATTTGATGCCGCGCTGGCCGTTGAGGTCGATGTGGAAGAGCTTGCCGTGATACAGCGCCTGGGCGATGCCGGCGGCGAAGTTCAGGCCGGCCATCTGCTCGTGCCCGACCTCGGGGTTGAGGCCGACCAGCTCGGGGCGCTCGAGCGAGTCGATGAACGCGATCGCGTGGCCGAGGGTCGGCAGCAGGATGTCGCCGCGCGGCTCGTTCGGCTTCGGCTCGATGGCGAAGCGGATGTCGTAGCCCTTGTCGGTCACGTAGTCGCCGAGCAGGTTGACGGCCTCGCGGTAGCGCTCGAGGGCCGCGCGGATGTCCTTCGCGGAGTCGTACTCGGCGCCCTCGCGGCCGCCCCACATCACGAACGTCTTCGCCCCGAGCTCTGCGGCGAGATCGATGTTGCGCAGCACCTTCCGAAGCGCGAACCGGCGCACCCGCCGGTCGTTGGAGGTGAAGCCGCCGTCCTTGAACACCGGAGCCGAGAACAGGTTGGTGGTCACCATCGGCACGACGAGGCCGGTGTCGGCGAGCGCGCCTTTGAGGCGATCGATCTGCGTCTGCCGTTCGGCGTCGGTCGACCCGAACGCGAACAGGTCATCGTCGTGGAAGGTGAGTCCGTAGGCGCCGAGCTCGGAGAGCCTCTCGACGGCGTGGACGACATCGAGTGCGGGGCGGGTCGGGCCGCCGAACGGGTCGGTGCCGTTGTAGCCGATCGTCCACAGACCGAACGAGAACCTGTCGTCGCGGGTGGGGGAGAGGCTCATGATGCTCCTTCGCATGGCGCCGGGCGGCGGCAGGGTAGATTGTTGTTTCAGACAACATATAGCGCGCCGGTCGTGATGTCCACCTCGTGGACGGGCGGCGCCGACGGGGAGGATGACGGATGCCGGATGCTGCTCCGACCGATGCCGTCGACGGCGTGCGCGCGCGCAACCTCGCCCGCATCCTGCGACTGGTGCATCTGCGCGGTGCACAGTCCCGCGCCCAATTGACGGCGGCGACCGGGCTGAATCGGTCGACCGTCGCTGCCCTCGTCGGCGAACTCGTCCGCGACGCCTGGGTGATCGAGCGCGAACCCGACCCGGCTGGTCGCGTCGGGAGGCCGTCGCCGGTCGTCGAGGCGTCGTCGGAGACGGTCGTCATCGCCGTGAACCCGGAGATCGACGCGGTCGAGATTGCCGCGGTGGACCTCGGCGGCCGGATCGCGGCACGAGAGAGGATCGAGCGGTTCGACGCACCGTCCGCCCAGGAGACCGCCGAGCTCGTCGCCGGCACCGTGGCGCGCTGGCGCCGTGGAGTGCTGAACGGCCGTCGAACCGTCGGGGTC
>DATMVL010000094.1:0-4362 GCA_035563175.1 Rhodoglobus sp.
GATGGCGATGCTGGTCGCACCGCCCCCACCGCCGCCGCCGACCGCGGGCACCTTCATGGTGCCGCCCGCGGCGCCGCCGCTTCCGCCGCTCGCATCCGAACCCCAGCCTGCGCCGCCGCCGACCTCGCCGCTCGCCCCAGCGCCGCCGATCGAGAACGACAGCTGCTGCCCGGGCGCGACCAGCACGAGTCCCTCGGCAGCGGCGCCGGAGCCACCCGAGATGCCGCCTGCGGAGCCACCGGCACCACCGTTCGCCTCGAACCAGACGCCCATGACGCCCGCGGGCACCGTCACGGTCTGCGGTTGGCCGGTGTAGGAGTAGGTGACCGGATCCGCCGCAGCGGCGCCGGTCGGCGGTGCGGCATCCGCCGGCGTCGCGAGGACGCTCGACATCAGGGCGGCGGCGGCTCCCGCCGCGAGGGCCCGTCCGGCGGTCCGGTTGCCGATGATCTTCATGTTCGTCTCCTTGTGTGATGTGGAGCCCGCGGCCGGGCCGCGGGCGGTCAGCGCTGCGACAACTCGTCGCGTCGGTGGTCGTTGAGCGCGATCCGGATCTCGTGCACATCGGCGCGCGTAGCCAGGTACCGCACGACGTGGGTGAGGGCCGCGCTGTGCTGTCGCGGGCCGTCGAAGAGCAGCACGCCGATCCCGCCTTCGAGTGCCACGGGCGCGCAGCGCCACCGTTCGCTGATGGGCACGTCGACGTCGTCGTCGAGTACGAGCACCGGCCTCGGATGGAGGGCGTCGCCGGGCCGGAAGAGCCATCCGGGCAGGCTCGCGTGCGCGTACGGGATGTCGAGGCGTTCGACCGCCCAGCTGGTCTGCGAGACGAAGCCCTCCCATGCCGCGCGGTGCGCTTGGAATGCAGCGCGGCCATCACCAGCCTCGGAGGCGGCGAGGTGGTCGGCGGCGCACAGGTACAAGGCCGCTGCGGTCGGCCGGTCTCCCTGCGCCGCAGCGGCGCCGGCGCGAACGACGAGCTCCTGCCCGAGCAGCAGCGCACGACTCGCCTGCTCGCGGCCGGTTCTCGTGACGGTCATCGTGACCTCTTCCTGCCGGCGGGTGGCGCGGCGGGAACAGTCTCGGTGTCGACGCACCCGAGCCGACTGGACGTTTCGTACAGTCCTCGAGTCGCGCCCCGGCGGCGTGGTCACCTGGTCATCGTGCGCAGGGAGGACCCGCCGGATCGGCGGGAGCATGACCTCATGTTCAGATTGCTCCTGCGTCTTCGAACGCCGCATCCCCGACGCAGCACATTCCAGCCGCTGCCCCTGCTCGCTCGGCGGCGGAGCGCGCGGCGTATGGGGCTCGGCTAGCGTCCGGTCGAGCGCACCAGATTCGCGAGCTCGTGACGTGACCGGGTGTTGGTCTTCGCGTAGCAGTTGGTCAGGTGGAATCCGACGGTGCTGCGCGTGACGTAGAGCTCCTCCGCGATCTGCGCGTAGCTCAGCCCCTCCTTGACGAGGAACGCGACCTCCCGCTCGCGATCCGACAGGGCGCTGAACGGGTCGGACGTCGTCGCCTGCCGGCGACGATGATCGCGCGCGTCCGGCGGCGCCGACGGCCGGCCGCCGAAGGCGGCGACCAGTTCGGACGCCTCGGAGCGGAGTTCGCCCGCCGTCGCGCCGCGACCCTGCCGCTCCGCGACCCGCGCCGCCTCGACCAGCGCGATCGCCGTCATCGCCCGCAGGTCGCCGAAACCCTCACGGGCGATCCTCGCCAACTCCTTCGCGGCTCCCGGATCCTCGCCCGCCTCGGCCAGCGCTCGCAGCCATGCCAGGCCCGCGCCGTACCAGGGCACCACCGGCTGACGCTGCTCGAGGATGCCCGCCCACCTCCGCACCGTCGGTGCGTCGTCAGCCCACGATGCCGCGAGGCCGTGCGCGACGATCCAGAGGTAGGTCGAGGTCGGGTAGGTGCCGGCAAGCGGATCCCCGAGATCGGCGACACGCTCCGAGGCCCACGCGCGTCGCTCCTGATCGGTGCCGACCAGCGCCAGCGAGACGACGTCGGCGATGTCCGCCGCCCAGATGCCGATCTCGTATGGGCTGCGCACCAGCCACCGGCGCGCCGCCTGCCGGCTGACCCGCGCCGAATCGGCGTGGCCGTTGATCGTGCCGATCAGCGACGACAGCGCGACCATCGACGGCACGCGCCCCCCGAGCTCGCTCTTCCCGGCGACGTCGAACCGCACCGAGGCGCGCTGCCACCGCCCGACCTGGAACTCCGCGAGCCCGAAGTAGCCGTAGTACGCCACGTCGGCGACGTCCAAGGCGCCCTCGCCGATCAGATCCGTGGCGAGTGCCAGATCAGCCACGGCCTCCTCCCCGGCACCGAACAGGGCGAGAGCGCACCCGCGCCACAGGACCGCGGCCGCACCCGACGGCATCGCGGCGAGGGTGGAACGGTCGACTCCCCGACCGGTGAGCCGCCACGCCGAGTCCTCATCGAGACCCGTCAGGCGCGCGTGCGCGAGGGTCAGCCACAGCTGACCCATGAGCGCCGGGTCGATCCGCGGCATGCGCTCCGCAGCCTCCGCGTCGACCAGGATCTCCGAGCTCGGGCGACCGGCGTACACGCCGGTCCACGCTCGCAGGACCCGCAGACGGAAGGCCAGCAGCGCGTCGGACCGCTCGAGCTCGTCGTCCGTCACCGGTTGCAGTGTGCGCCACGCGGTGAGCCAGTCCCCGGTCGCCGAGGAGCGCATCGCCGCCACCAGCCTCTCGAGCGGTCCCTGTCCCGTGCCGCCGTCCGTTGCGGCGACCCGTTCCGGGTCGCGGCCGAGCAGGGACTCGACGTCGGCTTCCAGATCGCGGCGGTGTCGCTCGTCCTCCGATCGGGTCGTGTGCGCGGCTAGCCGCAGAAGGCGCGCCGCCTGTCGGAACCAGCCCCGGTCGTGAAGCCGCTCAGCGTGCTCTGCGAGCTCCAGTGCGAGACCGTCGTCGGATGCCGGTGCGGCCGCCGCCGCCCGGTGGCGGAGCCGTTGCTGCGGGTCTGGATGCCGGGCGGCCGCCGCAGCATGGAGGCGGCGCCGCTCATCGGCCGGGATGGCGTCGTAGACCGCGGCGCGGACCACCGAATGGTAGAGCCGCAACCGCATCAGGCCCGATGAGCGGTCGCTCCTGACGAGCATCTCCGCCGACAGCACCTGAGCGGCAGCCTCGGGCCCCTCGGCGTCGGCCACCGCCGCGGCGGTTCCGACGTCCACCCACTCGTCACCGAGCACCGCGAGCGCACGCAGCAAGCGCGACGCCGACGATGACAGGGCGGCGACGCGTTCGCCCATCCGCGCTGCCAGCTCGACCGGAGCCGGCAGCTCATCCCGGATCGCCATGGTGGCGAGTTCCGCGGCGGTGTGCTCCTTCAGCAGCGCGGTCACGTGCAGTGGATTCCCGCCGGTGTGCGCCGTCAGGGCTTCGACAAGCCCCGCGGGCGGCTCGCGGAGGCTCGCCCGGACGAGCTGCTCGACTTCCGCGGTGTCGAGTCCGTCGAGCACGATGGTCCGCGCCGGAACGTCGCGCACCGCGCGTCGCCACAGCGTGTGCGAGGCGCGGAGCGGGCGGTGTGCGGTGACGATGAGCAGGCGGGAGCCGAGATCCCGCAGCGCCAGCGCGGCCAGCGCGTCCACCGATTCCGCGTCGACCCACTGCAGATCGTCCACGAGCAGCGCCACGGGCGCCGAACCCTGCAGGTGGTCGACGGCCGCGGCGAGGAGCCGGGTGCCCTGCAGGGTGTTGGCGATCTCGCCTGGTCCGGCACCGATGAGGTCGCCCAAGAGGGTGAACGGGGCGGGGTCGGCCCCCTCCTCACCGAACGCGCGGCGAACGACGAACCCGTCGAGCGATCGTGCGATCCGGCGCAGCAGCGTCGTCTTCCCGAAGCCGGCGTCCCCGTCCAGGTCGAGCATGGCGAGCCGGCCGTCCCGCGCCTCCGTGACCGCCGCCTGCACGTCGGGCCATCGCCGGTCGTCCATCGCGTCCCTCCGCCTCGATGCTATCGGCGCCCTATCGCTTCCTCCTTGCTGTTCCGCCGGCGGAAGAGGTCTTGACAGGCGTCGTCGCGGGCGCGACAGTGGTTGTAAACGTTTACAGGCACCGACCGGACTCGAAGGGGAGACCGTGCGCAGACCGACGATCACGCAGGTGGCCGCGCTGGCGGGCGTCTCGATCGCCTCCGCCTCCCGCGCCCTCAACGGGCAGATCGCGAGCGCCGAGACCGTCGAGAAGGTGCGCAGGGCCGCCGCCGAGCTCGGCTATGTGGCCGACGCCACCGCCCGGTCGCTCAAGCTGCGCCGCACCCAGCAGCTGGCGTACGCGGTCGCCGACATCGGCAACCCGGTCTACGTCGAGATGATGAGCGCCG
>DATMVL010000095.1:0-12924 GCA_035563175.1 Rhodoglobus sp.
TGCGTCGACGGCCTCGACGATGCCGGCCCGTTCGACCTCGACACCGTCACGCTGGCAGCCGACGGTCGCTCGGTCGCCGTGCAGTTCGTCGTCGCGGCCCTGCCGGAGGGCGAGAGCGGCGTCGGCCTCGTCGCGACCCGCGAGGACGGGCGCGCCGAGGTGCAGCTCGGCGTGGGCTTCGTCGACGGCCGCGTCGACCGGTTCTTCGTGCGGGAGGACGACGAGGAACGCGACCTCGACGCGCGCGACGTGGCTGTCGACGGGTCCACCGTCACGGTCCTCCTGCCGGAGCGCGAGCTCGAGCGGCTCGACGAGGACTGGGCGTGGTACGGCTTCACCACCAGCGCCGACGGCGTCGACGCGTGTCCGGGCGCCGGGGAGCCGGGCGGCACGATCCCGTGGCAGGGCGGCGGTGGCGACGACCGAGAAGTCGGCGGGAACGGGAACGGGAACGGCAACGGCAACGGCGGCGACGGCCGCGGCGATGACGACGACTGATCGGGTCAGCCGCGGATGCACGCCCCGGTGCTCACCGGTGCACTGAGTCCGGAGGCTCGAGCGGCAACCGGGTCGAGCTCGGCCATGGTGGCCGCGTACCCGACGTTGGCCGTGTCGCCGCTGCGGGCGAACACGAGGCCGGCGACGGCGCCGTCGAGGGTGAGCAGCGGGCCGCCCGAGTTGCCCTCCCGCACGTCGGCGGCGAGCGTGTAGATCTCCCGCGGAGCGCTGGACGATCCGGAGATGTCTTGTACCTGCTGCGTCGAGACCTGCAGCACCTCGGCGCCGCCCGACGTGAACGGCCCGCCGTACGGGTAGCCCTGCACCGCCGCGCGGGTGCCGGTCGGCAGGGTGTCGACGAGCGGCAGCGCCGCGGCGACGAGCCCCGGCACGGCGACGACGGCGATGTCGTCCACGGGGTCGAAGTACACCACCGAGCCGATGAGGGCCTGCCCGTTCGGTGCCTCGACGACCGGCTCCGTGATGCCCGCGAGCACGTGCGCGTTCGTGACGACGCGTTCCCCGGCGACGACGAACCCGGTGCCGGACTGGGACTGCCCGCAGGCGTACGCGTTGCCGGTGATGCGCACCACCGACTGCGCCGCCGCGTTGAGCTCGGGGTCGCCGGTGTCGATCGCGGGGATGTCCGGTGCGGTGTCCGGGCCGAGCACGCCCTCGAGCACCGGCAGGCCGCCGGCGACCAGGGTGCCGCGCACCTGGGCGAGGAACGACTCCACCGGATCGGGCGTGAGCACCCCGATGACGCGCAGCACGCTCGAGCCGGCGATGGCGCGCGAGAGCGCCGGCACGCCGAGCTGACCGAGGCTGAGGGCGAGCACGGATGCCACCAGTGCGGCGGCGACGGTGGTCACCACCGCGCCGAGCAGCCGGTCGACGCCGCTCAGCGGTGTGGCGGCGACCCCCGACCGCACCGCCCGCCCGATCGCGCTGCCCGCCCAGTGCCCGACCACGACCAGCGCCACCGCGACGAAGACGACCGTGCCGAAGCGCAGGAACGGGACCGGCACGGCCTCGCCGGCCAGCGGCGCCAGCACGAAGGCCGCGACGACCCCGGCGACCACGCCGCCGATCACGAACGCGCTGCGGGAGAGCCCGTTGCGCACGCCGTACGCGAGGTAGGCGAGCAGCACGAGCACCAGCAGCACGTCCAGCACGAGCCCTTCGACCACGCTCACACCCTAGGGTGCGCGACCGATGGCTCCCTGGGCGCTACTGCTGCGCCGTGATCGGGTAGCGCAGCGTGGCCGCGACCGGGGAACCGTCCATCAGCTGGTCGTTGCGCACTCCGCGCACGGTGCCGCCGGTGGCGAGCACCCGAGCGGCGATCTCCTCGATGAGGTTGTACCGGGGTTCGGGGGCGCTCTCGCCGATCGTCACCGCGCCGAGCTCGTCCATCGAGCCCTCCACGAGCGCCTCGGTGTCGAACAGCAGCTCCTCGACCGCGGCCGCGGTGGCGGCCAGCGCCACCTCCTTGAGCTTCGACGTGGCGAGACCCTCGGCCCGACGGGTGCCGAACCGCTCCCGCCACTGGGACAGCTCCTCGTCGGTCCGCGCGTCCACGAGCCGCCAGACCTCCTCGGCGAGCTCGGCGAGCCGACCGTCGCTCAGGTGCGGCAGCGAGTCCGGCAGCAGCCGGTCGGAGGTGCCGACGGCACGGTACGCGCGTTCGAGGTCGGTACCGGAGGCGAGCACGATCGGCGACCGGTCGTCCCCGATCGCGGCGAGCACGGCATCCCGCACCCCGGCGGCCCACCGCTCCTGCTCGGGCTTCTCGCCCTCGGGTCCGCTCGATCGCGGCATGTCGGCCTGGCCCTGGTTCGAGGCAAGATCGAACACGGAGTCGAGGTCGCCGTCGAGCTGCAGCGGGTGCTCCTGCGGGTAGCGGCCGCGCTGCAGCGCGAACAGGTGCACGTCGCCGCGCGCGAGGCCGAGCAACCAGGCCCGGTCGGCGGCGCTCGCGGCCTTCAGCAGCGGGCCGAGCTCGAACCGGTCGGTGACGGCGACGCGCTCCGTGGTGATCTCGTGCGGCACGGCGAACGCGTGGAAGACGCCGTCGCCGGCGAGCACCACGATGCCACGGCCGCCCTGCTGCTGCCAGAACTCATCGTCCGACTCGAGGTCGCGCAGCCGCTCGACCACCACGTTGCGACCTCCGGCGCTGACGCCCAGGCGCTCCAACCGCTCGTCGACGGACTTCGCGGCGTTGCGCAGTGCGATGCGAGCCGCGCCGGCCTCGGTGGGCACGGGGGATGCGGCGAGATGCACGGATACGCTCCCCGGAGCGCGCTGCTCCGCGAGCCGGATCAGCATGTCGTGGTCGGGCAGGGTCTCAGGCAGCATCGGGCGCTCCGTTCGGCAGGATGACGGCGCGGCCGCGGATGGCGCGCGCATGCAGGCGTTCGTAGGCTTCCGGGGCGTCGTCGAGCGAGAAGGTCTCCGTCTCGACGCTGACCTGTCCGCGGCGGGCGAGGTCGAACACTTCGATCAGCTCGGCGCGGCTGCCCCAGTACGGAGTGCGCACCGCCGCGTCGTAGGCGATCTGCGCGAATCCGACACCGAGAACGCCGCCGCCGATGCCGACGATCGCGAGATCGCCCTCGGCCGCCACGACGGCTTTCGCCAGGTCCACGGTCGGCTGCGCGCCGACGAAGTCGAAGACCGCGTCGGCGCCGAGCCCGCCGGTGAGCTCGCGGATCGCGTCGGCCGCCTTATCGTCGCTGAGGATCGCGTGATGGGCGCCGACCTCCCTCGCGAGGTCGAGCTTGTGCTCCTCGACGTCGAGCGCGATCACGATGGCACCCGAGAGGGCCCGCAGCAGCTGGATGCCGACGTGGCCGAGTCCGCCCGTCCCGATCACGACCGCGGTGCTGCCGGCTCCCAGCTTCGGCAGCGACTGCTTGATGGCGTGGTAGGGGGTGAGCCCGGCATCCGTCAGCGACACGTTCCTGACGGGATCGAGGTCGCCGAGCTTCACCAGGTGACGGGCGTCGTCGACGAGCATGTACTCGGCCATGGCGCCCGGTGCACCGAGCCCCGGGGGCCGGATGCCCTCGGCTTGCGCGTTCGTGCAGTAGTTCTCCTTGCCCTGGGCGCAGTTGCGGCAGCGCCCGCAGCCCCACGGACCGTAGACGGCCACCGACTCGCCGACCTCGAAGCCGACGACGCCGTCGCCGAGCTCCTCGACGACCCCCGCGCCCTCGTGACCGAGCGTCAGCGGCAGGCCGTATGTGTACTGGTCCTCGGGGAGGCTCATGACGAACTCGTCCGAGTGGCAGACGCCGGCCGCGGTCACCTTCAGCAGGATCTGACCGGGGCCCACCTCGGGTCTGGGGATGTCGACGACCTCCGGCGGTGAACCGATGGCGGTGTACTGCAGCGCGCGCATGTCCGTCTCCTTGCTATCGCGTCCAGTCCACGCGGCGGAGCACGGTCGCTCAAGCGGTCGCCATCGCGACCGTGCTCCGTCTACACTGCCGCCCCGGTTTGGGGGACTGTGCCGGGCATCCCGGGCCTCACTATGGTGATGCCATCGGTCCGGGGGGAATTCGATGAGCGACCTACTGCAGCGCGGGGATACGGGCGTCAGCCCGACCTCGAGCATGCGCACGCCTGCGGCGCGGGCCATGACGGAGTGCCTGCGCCTGCGCGCCACGGCGCCCCGTCGGTCGACCGTCGCGTGGCTGCTCGGGCTGAGCCCGCTGCCGCGGGACGCTCGCCCCTGGTACCGCAGCGCGCTCGGCGAACTGCACGTCGCGGCGCAGCTGCGCGCGCTCGGCGACGCCTGGACCGTGCTGACCGCCGACGACGCGGACGCCGGCCGGCTCATCATCGGGCCCGCGGGCGCCTTCATCGTCGACACCCGCGACCACGCCGGACAGCGCGTCCAGGTCTCGGAGACGCAGCTGCTCGTCAACGGACGACGCACCAACCACCTTGCGAACGCACGCCACCAGTCGGCGGCGGCGTCCCGCATCCTCAGCTCCGGGGTCGGCGGCCCCATCGATGTCACCCCCGTCATCGCGCTCGTCGACCCCGGGTCCCTCTCGTTCATGGGCCCGCGCCCGAGCGACGTGCTCGTCACGGCGTCGTCGCAGCTGGTGCGGCTGCTCACCCGCCGCAAGCGGTCGGCGGATGCTCCCGCCGACGCGCTCGTCGCGACCGCGCAGCGCGCCGGCTGGCACCCCGAGACCGAGGTCGCCGACGAGCGCACCCTCGAGCGGTTCGCGGTGCTCAGGCACGCGGTGGACACCGCACGGTGGCGCCGCTTCGGCTGGGTCGCGGGGGCCGCGCTGCTCATCGTCGCGGCGTGCTGGCTCGGACTCGGCGTCTGAGCCCGGCTCTGCTAAACTCTCCCGGTTGCCGTGAAACGGCCGCGGATGAAGAGAGCCCACGCATCAGGCGACGGGCGCCGCGCAACGAGGAGGAAGGGGATCACTTCTATGGCTCTTGAAGCCGATGTCAAGAAGGCGATCATCGACGAGTACGCAACCCACGACGGTGACACCGGATCCCCCGAGGTCCAGGTCGCGCTGCTCACGCAGCGGATCAAGGACGTCACGGAGCACCTGAAGGAGCACAAGCACGACTTCCACAGCCGTCGCGGTCTGCTCCTCCTGGTCGGCCAGCGCCGCCGCCTGCTGGGTTACCTGCAGGACATCGACATCGAGCGGTACCGCTCGCTGATCGAGCGTCTGGGTCTCCGTCGATAACTCGCGACGAAACTTGACGACGGGCCGTCACCCTGCGGGGTGGCGGCCCGTTTCTCATGCCAGGGCGGTGAACACCGCGCCGACCAGCAGGGCCGCCCCGACGATCACGAACCCGACGCCCGCGATGCGAGCCCCGAGCGGGTCGGGTCGCTCCTCGGCGAGGCCCGGGAACTGCTCGCCGAACATGTCGACCAGCTGCCTCCGCGCGCTGCCGACCACCCGCTCGGCGTTTCGAAGCACCCAGATGCCCAGCCACACCGCGCCGGCTCCGAACGCGGCGAGGGAGAGGGATGTCGCGATCGTGAGCGGACCCATGCGGCAAGCCTAGGCTGGGGCCATGCTCGATCGTCTGCGGAAGGCCACGCGAGGCTCGCTCCACTCGGTGGACGAGCTGTTCCGGCCGAACGCGCACGCCACCCAGCAGCAGTGGGAGGCCCAGACGGAGGCGCCCGCCCCGTCGCCGGACCCCGGCGATCCGCCGCTCGACGAGGGCCGCATCGTCCTCCGCCTGACCGACTGACGTCGCGTCAAGCCCGCGCGACCGGCTCGGCGACCGCTCTAGCGTCGGCTCATGAGCACCGAGGTGGTCCTGCTGGGCACGGCCGGCGGCCCCGCGCCGGTGGCGGGCCGGCTCGGCATCGCGACGGCGGTCATCGTCGACGGCGCCGTGTACCTCGTCGACTGCGGGCGCGGCGCCCCGACCGCGTACGTCGAGGCCGGGCTCGATCCGTCCGCGTTGCGCGCGGTGCTCGTGACCCATCAGCACATCGACCACGTCGGCGACCTCGGCGGCATGCTGCTCTACCCGTGGGGCGGTCGGGAGGGAGTGCCGCCGATCCAGGTGGTCGGCCCGGATGTGGTGCAGCTGGTGGCCGGACTGCTGGAGGCCTTCGACGATCACCTCCGGTTCATGCCGCAGGACGTGCCGATGCCCGACATCACGGGGCTGGTGCGCGCCCACGACCTGGCCCCGACGGACGAGCCGGTGACCGTGCTCGACGACGGCGCCATCCGCATCACCGCGATCAGCGTGCGGCACGGTCGCGCGCCGTCGTTCGGATACCGCTTCGATACCGCGGACGGCTCGGTGGTCGTCTCCGGCGACACCGTCGCGGACCGCCGACTCGAGGTGCTCGCGGCCGGTGCCGACCTGCTCCTGCACGAGGTGGTCGACCTCGAGCGGGTACCGGAGGAGCAGCGCGGTGACCTGCGGGCGCTGCACACCGACGTGTCCGACGTCGGCGGCGTCGCCGAGCGGGCCGGCGTGCGCCGGCTCGTGCTCACGCACCTGCTGCCGCCCGACCCGTCGCTCGACTGGACCGGCCGGGTGCAGACGCACCTCGACGTCATCGTCGGCTCCGACGGTCTGCGGCTGCCCCTGCCCTGATCTGGCGCGCTGGCGGTCTCGATGAGGCGCCACTTCAGACCACCCTTCCGCTGCTCCGGCGGTCGCAAGTGGCGCCTCATCCCGCGTATTCACGATGAGGCGCCAGTTCCGACGGCTCGCCGTCCACTCCGGCGGTCGCAAGTGGCGCCTCATCGGAGCAGGCGCGCGGCACGGGGCGCACTCCGGCGACTCGATCGTGCGGTGCAGCTGGCCTAGCGGACGGCGCCGACCTCGAGCGGCACCTCGAGCGGCACGGCGGACACCGGCGAGATCGAGGTGACGGTCGCGAATCCCTCGGCGAGCAGGGCGGCGTCGCTGCCCGGCTCGGGCTCGTTGGGCAGGTCCTCGACGGCGAGCGTGATGTGCTGCGCGTCCTCCTGCTTCATCGTGGTCTGCACGATGCCGAAGGGTGCCAGGTGCGCCTCGCGCAGCTCCGCCGGCTGCTTGGCGTTGGGCACGTTGAGATTCAGCACGGTGCCGGGGGAGGAGGCGAGCAGCGTCGGCAGCACCTGCCGCGTGACCGCGGCCGCGGCATCCCAGTGGTAGGCGGCGGGGGAGATGCCGACGTCGAGCGACACCGCCAGGGCGCGCGCACCGTTGAGCCCGCCGGTGAGGGCGGCGCCGACCGTGCCGGAGTGCAGGATCGCCCGGCCCACGTTCGCGCCGTGGTTGATGCCGGACAGCACCACGTCGGGCACCGCGCCGAACGCGCCGTGCGCGGCGATGAGCGCGATGAGCCCGGGAGCGCCGCGCACCGCGAAGGTGGTGACGCCCTCCAGCCCGGCGAGGTCTCGCCGCTCGATCTGGATGCGCCCGTCCTCCTCGGCGGCGACGATCGACGCGCTGGTGCCCGACGACTGCCGCCGGGGGCCGGCGACGATGACCTCGTGCCCCTCGTCGCGCGCGGCGGCGGCGAGCGCGCACAGCCCGGGCGACGCGATGCCGTCGTCGTTGGTGACCAGGATGGTCGTCACGACTCCTTCACCTTCGCCGCCAGCTGATCGAGGTTGATGGATCGCGTGGATGTCGTGACCGGCTCGTCGAGGGTGCGCACCTTCACGAGACTCCGCAGCTTCTCGATCGTGCCGGGGTCGCCGGTGCCGAGTCCGTGCCTCGTCACGTTGAGTGCGCCCGCTGCGGCGCCGAGCGTGATCGCCTCGCGCAGATCGGCGCCTCTCGCGAGGGCGGCTGAGACACCCGCGGTGAGCGAGTCGCCGGCGCCGGCCGTGTCGGTCACCTCCATGGTCGGCGGGGTGATCTCGCAGACCGACCCGCCCGACATCATCAGGAACGGCTCGTGCGACCGCGTGACGATCACCGATCTGGCTCCTTCCTTCCTCATGGCGCGCATGGCGGCGATGATCCGGTCCTCCGTCTTCTCCTCGATCCGCCCGTCGGCCACGAGCTCGTCGTCGCTGACCTTCACCACCTCGACGCCTCCGGCGAGCGCGGCTTCGAGCCGCTCGCCCGCGAGGTCGACGACGATGCGTTTGCCGGCGTTGCGCAGGTCGGCGGCGAGGCGACGGTACACGTCGGCGGGCAGGGCATCCGCGCTGGCCGGTCCGCTCAGGATGACGAGGTCGGCGCCCAGCGCCTCGCCGATGGTGGCGCTGTACAGCTCGTCCAGATCGTGGCGCGAGATGGGCTCCCCGCCGGTCTCCACGATCTTCTTCCGCTCGCCGCCGCGCCGGTCGTGCACGTACGCGCCGCCCTGGCCCTCGCGGTCGATGGCGACGACCTTGATGCCCTCGTCGTCGAGGAGGTGGTGCAGCACCCGGCCGCTCTCGCCGGTGAGCACGCTGCACATGGTGACGTCCACGCCCATACGCAGCAGCATCCGGGCCTGCCACACGCCTTGCCCACCGGCGTGCAGGTGCACATCCGCGCCGTCCGGGTGATCCTCGATGGTCACCGTCAGCACGGGCGATGGGGCGAAGATGACGACCGCGGCCATGCTTCGACGGTCGCACGCGGCCGTCGCCGTGTCTAGGGTTCGAGCATGGCGACGATCGTCAAGCAGGATCCGGATGCTCCCGAGGGCTTCTTCGAGTCCGAGGCGGCGGGGCTGGCATGGCTCGGGAGCGCGGGCGGTGCCCGCATCGCCCGGGTGATCGACGTCCGGCCGGGCCGCATCGAGCTGGAGCGGATCCCGGATGCCCGCCCGACCGCCGCCGCGGCACGCGCGTTCGGTGCGGCGCTGGCCCGCACCCACGCCGCGGGCGCCGACGCGTTCGGCGCCGCCCCGGACCGCTGGCCACTCTTCATCGGACGTCGCCCGATGGCGACCGCCGCTGAGTCGAGCTGGGGCGCCTTCACCGCCCGCGACCGGGTGCTGCCGTTCGTCGAGCTCGCCGAGCGCTCGGGGAACCTCGACGACGGTGCAGCGGTGCGCGAGGCGTGCGAGCGGATCGCCGCGGGGGAGTTCGACGACGACGAGCCGCCGGCGCGCATCCACGGCGACCTCTGGTCGGGCAACGTGCTCTGGGGGCCGGACGGCGTCGTGCTCATCGACCCGGCCGCGCACGGCGGCCACCGCGAGACCGACCTCGCCATGCTCGACCTCTTCGGGTGCCCGTTCCTGGACGAGATCGTGGCCGGGTACCACGCGGAGGCGCCGCTGCGGGCCGGCTGGCGGGAACGCATCCCGCTGCACCAGCTGCACCCGCTGGCGGTGCACGCCGCCGGCCACGGGCCCTCGTACGGCGCCGCGCTGCACCGTGCCGCCCTGGCGGTGCTGCGCTTGTAGGATTCCGGCATGCCGGCCGCCGAGATGCCCGAGTTCGAACGCAACGACCAGGGCAAGGGCTCGTTCAACCAGTACCGCGGCGTGCTGGTGCCGGCGAACGGCCGGGTGCGCATCCGTCTCGCCGGCAGCAACCCGCATCAGGCGCTGCTGGCGGAGCTGTCCGGCCAGGACGCCGAGACCGCGATCAGCCGCCGCTCCCAGCAGCTGGAGGCGGTGGACGCGCCCATCGAGGTGCGACTCTTCGTCGGGGCGCGGGTGGTCGGGCCGGTCGGGTGGGTGCCGTGGGGCCTCGAGTCGGTGGTCGACGAGGCGCTGGGCCGGCTGGATACGCTCGGCCGCAAGACCCGCATCCCGGTCGAGATCATCCGCAAGGGCGGGCTCTACCGGGTCGAGCTGCTGATGGGGCGGACGAGGCCGTGAGACGCGCGCTCGCCGCTGCGGTCGTCGTCGTCGCGCTGGCGAGTCTGTCGGGGTGCTTCCTGGTCGAGAAGGCGGACGAGTTCGTCGTCGACGAGCTCGACGCCGAGGCGTTCTACGACATGCCGGACGACCTCGCGACGGGGGAGCCCGGCGAGGTCATCCGCACCCAGCCGCTGCTCGGCGCGCCGGAGGGTGCGCAGGCGTGGCGGGTCGCGTTCCACACCACCGGTCAGGACGGCGGCGACATCCCCGCCTCGGCCGTGCTGGTCGTGCCCAGCACGCCGGCGCCGGCCGGGGGACGCGTCGTGGTGTCGTGGTCGCATCCGACCACGGGCGTGGCGCCGGAGTGCGCGCCGTCGCGGTTCGACGACCCGTTCCTCGGCATCGAGGGGCTCTCGCTGCTGCTCGCGGAGGGGTTCGCGGTCGTCGCCGCGGACTACCCCGGCATGGGCATCCCCGGCACGTCGGCGTACCTGCTCGGCGTGCCCGAGTCGAACGCCGTGCTCGACGCCGCGAGGGCGGCCCGATCGCTGGACCAGACGGATGCCTCGGGCCGCCTGCTGCTGTGGGGCCATTCCCAGGGCGGCCAGGCCGCCCTCTTCGCCGCGCAGCGCGCGCCGCAGTACGCGCCGGAGCTCGACCTGCTCGGCGTCGCGGTGGCGGCGCCGGCCGCGGATCTCCGCGCGCTCATGACCGACGACATCGTGAACGTGTCCGGGGTCACCATCGCCGCGTACGCCGTACCCGCCTACCGCGAGGCCTACGCCGACACGTACGGGCAAGCGGCCATCGACGCGATCTTCACCCCGGAGGGCCTGGAGGCGATCCCGGCGGTGCAGCGGTACTGCCTGCTGACGCAGACCGGCGCGATCCACGACGTGACGCAGCCGCTGGTCGGGCGGTTCGTGCACTCCGACCCGGCGACCACGGAGCCGTGGGCGACGATGCTCGCCGAGAACAGCGTCGGATCGCAGCCGATCGGCGTGCCGGTGTTCGTCGGGCAGGGGCTCGCGGACGAGCTCGTCGTGCCGAGCGCGACGGAGTCGTTCGTCCGGTCGCTGTGCGAGCGGGGCGAGCACGTGGTGTTCGAGCGCTACGACGGCGTGAACCACGGCGAGGCGGCGTACGCGTCGCTGCCGGCGCTGCTGCCGTGGACGCTGGGAGTGCTCCGCGGCGACAGCCCTTCGCGATGCGGGGAATAGATCCCGCATCCGACCCGTTATGGTGATCGATGCAAACGCATTGAAATCACGAGAGACCGGAGCACCTGATGCAGTTCGGCATCTTCACCGTCAGCGACATCACCGCCGACCCGACGAACGGCGTCACGCCGTCGGAGCACGAGCGCATCACGGCGGTCGTCGCCATCGCGAAGAAGGCGGAGGAGGTCGGGCTCGACGTCTTCGCGCTCGGCGAGCACCACAACCCGCCGTTCTTCTCCTCGAGCCCCACCACCACCCTCGCCTACATCGCGGCCCAGACCAGCACGCTGCAGCTCTCCACCGCCACCACGCTCATCACCACGAACGACCCGGTGAAGATCGCCGAGGACTACGCGATGCTCCAGCACCTCTCCGGCGGCCGCGTCGACCTCATGATGGGCCGCGGCAACACCGGGCCGGTGTACCCGTGGTTCGGCCAGGACATCCGCGAGGGTATCCCGCTCGCGATCGAGAACTACGCGCTGCTGCACCGCCTGTGGCGTGAGGAGTACGTCGACTGGCAGGGCCAGTACCGTACGCCGCTGCAGGGATTCCAGTCCACCCCGCGCCCGCTCGACGGCGTGCCGCCGTTCGTGTGGCACGGCTCGATCCGCAGCCCCGAGATCGCCGAGCAGGCGGCGTACTACGGCGATGGGTTCTTCGCGAACAACATCTTCTGGCCGAAGGAGCACTACATGCGCCTCATCGGCTACTACCGCCAGCGCTTCGAGCACTACGGGCACGGCACCGCCGCGCAGGCGATCGTCGGCCTCGGCGGCCAGTTCTTCGCCCGGAGGAACTCGCAGGATGCGATCTCGGAGTTCCGCCCGTACTTCGACAACGCCCCGGTCTACGGGCACGGCCCCTCCATGGAGGACTTCACCGAGATGACGCCGCTCACCGTCGGCAGCCCGCAGCAGGTGATCGACCGCTACGCCGGCATGCGCGAGCACTTCGGCGACTACCAGCGCCAGCTGTTCCTCGTCGACCACGCCGGGCTCCCGTTGAAGACCGTGCTCGAGCAGCTCGACATCCTGGGTGAGGAGATCGTGCCCGCGCTGCGCAAGGAGTTCGCGGCGAACCGCCCCGCCGACGTGCCGGAGGCGCCGACCCACGCGTCCCTGGTCGCCGCCCGCGACGCCGCCCGGGTCGCGGATTCGGTCGAGGCGGCCGACGCGCCGCAGGCGGTGGCTCGATGAGCGGCGTGTCGGGCACGCGACCGGATGCGCGACCCGCCAAGCGCATCGCCGTGATCGCGGCCGGACTCAGCCAGCCCTCCTCGACCCGCCTGCTCGCCGACCGTCTCGCCGACGCCTCGGCGCAGGCGCTCAGCGGTGCCGAGCTCGACGTGATCGAGCTGCGCGACCTCGCGACCGACATCACCAACAACCTGCTCACCGGCTTCGCGAGTCCGCGGCTCGAGGCGGCCATCGAGAAGGTGGTCTCGGCCGACGGTGTGATCGCCGTCACGCCGATCTTCACGACCAGCTATTCCGGGCTGTTCAAGTCGTTCGTCGACATCCTCGATCCGCAGGCGCTGACCGGGATGCCCGTGCTGCTGGGTGCGACCGGTGGCACCGAGCGGCACAGCCTCGCCATCGACTACGCCATGCGCCCGCTGTTCACGTACCTGCACGCTGAGCCGGTGCCGACCGGGGTGTACGCCGCCTCCAGCGACTGGGGGAGCACCGAGGGCGAACTGCGGAGCCGCGTCGAGCGGGCGGCCGGCGAGTTCGCCCGAGCGATCGGTCACGCCGAGAAGCGCGTGCGCGACCCGTTCGCGCTGCCGGAGGGATTCAGCCCCACCGGTGCCTTCTCGGCCCAGTAGCAGTGACGCGCATCCTGTCCCCAGAAATGGGGACAGAATGCCCGTCCGCGTGTTACGTTCGTGAAAATGCTTCCCGATGACCCGAACATCGGCGAGACATCGTCCGAACGGCA
>DATMVL010000096.1:0-4206 GCA_035563175.1 Rhodoglobus sp.
ATGAGGGCCTGCCAGGTCAGGATGCCGAGGGTCGCCGCGGACGCCGCCGTCGCGATCGCGGTGAGCCGCCACCGCACCCGCGGATCGCGCAGCACCGGCACCGGCCGCGCGAGCAGCTCGAGCCCGAGCACCAGCAGCGGCAGCGCCTGCAGCGCGTGCATGCCGACGAAGTGCGGGGCGCGAAGGTCGCCGCCCTCGGTGCTCCAGCCGAGGAACGGCAGTCCCGCGCCGCCGTCGGCGACGCCGACCGCGTGGGCGCCGGCGATGCCCTGGAAGTCGTCCAGCTGCTCCGAGGTCGGGCTCGTCATGAGGAACGCGACGGCCATGCCGGCCAGGCCGATCACGATGCCGGCCCTGATCGCCAGGGTGCGGGCCGCATCCCGGTTAGGGCTGAACAGCAGGGCGATGCCGATGCCCAGCGTGATGACCCAGACGGTGGCGATCGAGCCGGCCATCACCGACCACAGCGTGGTGTTGAGCGGCGTGGCCACGTTGAAGTGGCTCGTGGTGCCGGCCGCTGTCGCGCCGACGATGATGACCATCTCGGCGATCATGGCGGCCACGACGATGCTGCCGCCGACCTCCGCAGCCCGTCGCCAGCGGCGCACCTGCCCGATCAGCCAGGCCAGCGTGACCGCGTAGATGGCGATCGACAGCGAGAACTTCAGCGGCTTGAACCAGGCGTTCTGGCCGAGGATCTCGCGCGGATCGACCGCCGCGAGCACCAGGCAGACTGCGGCGAGCACGCCCATGCCGGCGGCGAGGGTGAGCAGCGGGCGGTGCCAGCGTTCCGGCAGGTCGAGGGGGATGGCGGCTGCGCGCGGTGCGCGGAAGGCTGCGGCGGTCATGACTGCTGCTCCGATCGGGGTGCGATGTAGCGCTGATAGGTCTGGTGCTGCTGGGCGATGCGGCGCAGCCCCGCGAGCAGGGAGTCGCCGAGCACGGTGCCGACGACGACGGTCTCGGCCATCGCCTCGCGGGAGCCGCTCGCGTCGAGGGCGTCGAGGTCGGCTGCGGCGACGATGTCGGCGGCCTCGGCGTACTGCGGCAGCACGGCGGCGAGGTCGTCGCGGTCGATGGCGGTGTAGGCGTCGAGGATGCCGCCGGCCAGCTCGATGCCCGGGTTGTCGCCGTGCACCATCCAGCCGCGCTGCTCGATGAGCGCGGCGACGCGGGCGCGTGCGGCCGCCGACGCAGGCGCCTCGCGCTGCGGGATCGCGTGCTGCGCCGCCTCGAAGACCGAGGGCAGCTGCAGGTCCTCGTCGTCGATCGCCGCGAGCACCCGCTGCGCGGCCGAGACCGAGAGACCGCCGGCGTCGATCAGGATGCGGATGAGCCGCAGACGCGCGACGTGCCCCTCGTCGTACTCGGTCTGGTTGTAGCCGGTGCGCTCGCCACCCGGCAGCAGGCCCTCGCGCGTGTAGTACTTGATCGACGCCGGGCTGACCCCGGCGCGCTCGCTGAGTTCGGAGATCCGCACATCGACAGTATGACTATCGATAGCACAACAATCAATAGCTTTTCGTGCGACTGGTGCTGTCTTGCTTGCGGACTAGCGGCCCAAGCGCACAACGGCACCAGTCGGGTGAGCGAGTGCGCGGCCGGCGAGTCGACGAGCACGCAGCGCGAGCGCAGAACGGCACCAATGGCGTACGCGGATGCTCACCCCTCGCTCGCGGAAGCGGCGAGTGGTGCCGATCTGCTCGTCAGAGCGCAGCGCGAGCGCAGAACGGCACCACTCGCGCGGCGGGCGACGCGTGAGGGCTCAGAACACGTCGGGCGAGGGCGTGGTCGACTGGCGGATCGACACGTCGGCGTGCCGGTCGAACCGGTAGCCGAGGCCGCGCACGGTGCGCACGATGTCCTCGAAGTCGCCGAGCTTGGCGCGCAGTCGCCGCACGTGCACGTCGATGGTGCGCTCGTTCGGCACCTCCTCGTCGCCGGCCGACCACAGGGCCGAGATGATCTCGGCGCGGTCGACGGTGCGGCCCTCGCGCAGCACGAGGTACTGCAGCAGCTCGAACTCCTTGTAGGTGAGCGGCGCGACGTCGCCGTCGATGACGACGCGCTTGCGCGAGACGTCGACCACGACGCCGCCGCGCGGCTTCGGCTCGACGGGTGCCTCGTCCTTGTGCAGCCTGGCGACGGCGCCCGGCTCCTGCAGCGCGAGGCGCACCACGTCGACGTCGCGGCCGCCGGCGCCGATGGGCGCGAGCGCGACGGCGGCGTGGGTCTCGGCGCCTGGGGCGAAGCGGGCGAGCACCGCCTTGAGCTCGTCGACGACGGCGGCGAGGTCGGTGCCGGCGTCGAGCGCCTTGAACTCGTCGAGGCCGACGTAGAGGGCGAAGCCGCGGGCCTCGGTGCCCTCCGGCACGCGGATGCGGCGAGCGGTGGGGGCGGTGGTCGTGCTGGAGCGGTCGATGACGAGCGACATGGGTGTGCTGATCCTTGATGGATTGTGGTGAAGGGCCCCTGATGATGGGGTTGCGATCCTTCGGGGGTGCTGCTGATGGTGCTGACGGAAGCCGGTCGTCATGAGGACCGGGTCCGTGGAGCCGCTCCGCTCAGGCGGGGAGGTCTCGGCGAGGCGAACCGATCAGGCGCACATTCGACAACACATCATCGCGCGGGAACCCATCACCTCGAGGGTGGTCAGGGCGCGCGGCGAGATGGTCATGCTCGGCAGTGTACACGCCGAACGCGTGAAGACGGAGCGGTCACGCTCGAGCAGGAAGGGCTCAGACCGTGCCGTACAGCCGGTCGCCGGCGTCCCCGAGCCCGGGCACGATGTAGCCGAGCTCGTTCAGCCGCTCGTCGAGGGCGCCGAGCACGATCGTGACGTCCTTGCCGGCGGTCGCCTCCTCGACCGCGGCCAGGCCCTCGGGCGAGCCGATCAGGCACACCGCGGTGACGTCGACGGCGCCGAGGTCGAACAGGAAGTCGATGGCGGCGATGAGCGATCCGCCGGTCGCGAGCATGGGGTCGAGCAGGAAGCACTGACGGTTCGACAGGTCGTCCGGCAGCCGCTTCGCGTACGTCGTGGGCTGCAGGGTCTCCTCGTCGCGGACCATGCCGAGGAAGCCCACCTCCGCGGTGGGGATCAGCGTGGTCATGCCGTCCAGCATCCCGAGGCCGGCCCGCAGGATCGGCACGACGAGCGGCTTGGGGTCGGCGATGGCGAGGCCCGTGGTCGGCGCGACCGGCGTCTCGATGTCGACCGGCACCGTGCGCACGTCGCGGGTGGCCTCGTACGCGAGCAGCGTCATGAGCTCGCTCACCAGGGCGCGGAAGGTCGGTGACGGCGTGTTCAGGTCGCGCAGCACGGTGAGCTTGTGGGTCACGAGCGGGTGGTCGGCAACGTGGACTCGCATAGGGTCAATCTACTGTGAGAGCCTTCGACGCCGAGATGGGCGACCTGCTCGAGCTCGCACGCGCCGCCGCGGCGGCGGGCGAGGTGCCGGTCGCCGCCATGGTGGTGGATGCGGCGGGCGCGGTGCTCGGGACGGGCGGCAACGAGCGCGAGGCCACGAGCGACCCCACGGCGCACGCCGAGATCGTCGCGATCCGCGCCGCGGCGCAGGCCCTCGGCTCGTGGAACCTCGCCGGCACCACCCTGATCGTCACCCTCGAGCCGTGCTCGATGTGCGCCGGCGCGGTGCTGCAGGCGCGCATCCCCCGCGTCGTCTTCGGGGCGTGGGACGAGAAGGCCGGCGCCGCCGGCAGCGTCAACGACCTGCTGCGGGACCGTCGCCTGCCGCACCGCGTCGAGGTGATCGGCGGCGTACGCGAGGCGGAGTCCGCCGCGATGCTGCAGGCGTTCTTCGAGCAGCGCCGCTAGTCGGCGCCCTTGATGACGATCGCGTCGGTGGCGGGCGATGGGCCGTCGCGCACGATGTCCGGCTCGAGGTAGATCACCCGCGCGACCGGTACGGCGGCGCGGATGTCGTACTCGATCGAGTCGATCACGGCCGAGACGTCGCGCAGCGTCGACGACGGCGCCAGCCCGATCTTCGCCGCGACGAGCAGCTCGTCCGGGCCGAGGTAGAGGGTCTTCGCGTGGATGAGCGACTGCACCTCGGGGTGCGCGGTGATGGCCGTGCGGATCGCTCTGTCGTCGGCCGCGGTCGCGCCCTCGCCGACCAGCAGGCTCTTGGTCTCGATGCCGAGGATCACGGCCACCGCGATGAGCAGCACGCCGATGGCGAG
>DATMVL010000097.1:0-6273 GCA_035563175.1 Rhodoglobus sp.
GCCGTCCCGGCCGGGTGCGAGGTCGTGCGCGGCCAGCAGCGACGGTCCCGCGGCACCAGACCGGGCCGGACGGGCCGGCGGATGCCCGGGCACCCAGATGCCCGCCGCCGCGAGCTCGGCGCCCCGCTCCGCGAGCACCGCGGCGGGTTCCCCGTCGGCGAGGACGCCGTGCGGCGACAGCACGACCACCCGGTCGACCAGCGGCAGCCAGGTGGCGACGCGATGCTCGACGACGACCAGCGTCGCGCGGGTGGCGTCGAGCACACGACCCACCGCATCCGCCACCTCGACCACTCCGGCGGGGTCGAGGTTCGCGGTGGGCTCGTCGAGCAGCAGCACATCCGGGCGCATCGCGAGCACCCCGGCCAGGGCGAGCCGCTGCCGCTGGCCGCCCGAGAGCGCCGCGGTGGAGCGGTCGAGGGCGACGTCGAGGCCGACCGCGTCGAGGGCTGCGGGCACCCTGCGCCAGATCTCGTCCCGCGGCAGGCCGAGGTTCTCGCAGCCGAACGCGACGTCGTCGCCGACGCGCGACAGCACCACCTGCGCGTCCGGGTCCTGCAGCACGAGGCCGGCACGTCCGGCGACCGCGAGCTCGCCCTCGCGCTCTCCCTCGTCATCGGCGAGCACGCCCGCGAGCGCGCGCAGCAGGGTCGACTTGCCCGACCCGGAGGCGCCGAGCAGCAGTACCCGCTCCCCCGGCTCGATGCGCAGATCGAGGCCCCGGGTCGCCCAGGCGAGGCGGCCGGCATGCCGCCAACCCCATCCGGTCGCGGCGACGGCCGCGGTCAGACCCGCTCCGCGTTCTCCCGGCCCGCCGCGAACCGGCTGAGCACCCCGGTCCGTGCCAGCCCGCGCGTCAGCAGCCACGAGAGCAGCCCCGCGAGCAGGGCCCCGCTGAGGATGCACGACACGACGTACACCGTCGCGAACAGCGCATCCGCCCCGACGTACCAGAGGATCAGGTCGTTGATCGCCATGGCGAGACCCGCGGCCGCACCGGCGAGCATCAGCACCGGCAGCCGCCACACGCGGTAGAAGAAGGCGAGGAAGATCAGTTCGGCGCCGAGGCCCTGCACGAGCCCCGACTCGATCGTCAGCGGGCCCCACTGGGCTCCGAGCAGCGCCGAGACGCTCGCGGCGACGACCTCGCCGAACAGCGCAGCGCCGGGCTTGCGGACGATGGCGGCGGTCAGCAGGCCGCCGAGCAGCCAGATGCCGTATCCGAGCCCTTGGAGGCCCGGCAGCAGTGCGGTCAGCGGGGTGGCGATCCACTCCGAGACCACGTTCCAGCCGAGGAAGACGACTCCGCAGGCGACGGCGACCACCGCCGCGACGACGATGTCGACGACGCGCCAGGCGTGCCGGGAGCGGACGGGGTTCGATGCGACAGCGGTCATGCGTCGTGCCCTTCGATAGGCACGGGTTCTCAAGAGGCCTCCCTGCGCCGGCATGATCCGGATCAGGTTCGACGGTCGGAGCATCGGTAGCTCCCTCTCAGCCCGGTGATCCGGACTCCCGTGTACGTGGCCAGCATAGGCTCGACCCGTGGACTTCCGCATCTTCACCGAACCGCAGAACGGCGCGACCTACGACGACCAGCTCGCCCTGGCCCTCACCGCGGAGCGGCTCGGCTTCGACGCGTACTTCCGCTCCGACCACTTCCTGTCGATGCGGCCCGACCCCGGTGCCGGCCCGACCGACTCGTGGGTGACCCTCGCCGGCCTCGCCCGTGAGACCTCGAGCATCCGGCTGGGCACGCTCGTGTCGTCGGCGACCTTCCGCTGGCCGGGACTGCTGGCGATTCAGGTCGCGCAGGTCGACGCGATGTCCGGCGGGCGGGTGGAGCTCGGCCTCGGCACCGGCTGGTTCGAACGCGAGCACACCGCGTACGGCATCCCGTTCCCGGAGCGCCGCTTCGGCCCGTTCGAGGAGCAGCTCGAGATCGTCACCGGGCTGTGGGCGGCTGAGGGCACCTATTCGTTCCACGGCGAGCACTACGACCTCACCGACGCGCCGGCGCTGCCGAAGCCGGTGCAGTCGCCTCCGCCGATCATCGTGGGCGGCTCCGGTCCCAAGCGCACGCCGCAGCTGGCCGCCCGGTACGCGCACGAGTTCAACTCCTGGTACGCGCCGGCGCCGACGCTCGCGGCCCGCATCGCCCGGCTGCATGCGGCGTGCGAGGCGATCGGGCGCGATCCGGCGTCGCTGGTGCTCTCCATCGCGGGCACGACCGTGGTGGGCCCGGATGAGGCGACCCTGGCCCGCAGGGCGGCCGCGGCCGGGCAGGATCCGGGCCGCGTCCGCGACACCGGCTTCGGCGGCGGTGCGGCCGAGGTCGTGGATCGCCTCGGCGAGCTGCGCGATGCCGGCGTGACCCGCGTCTACCTGCAGGTGCTCGATCTCGCCGACCACGACCAGCTGGAGTTCCTCGCCGCCGAGGTCGTGCCGCAGCTGGCCTAGCCCTTGCTGCGGGCCGCGCGCCGCGCCTTGCGCAGCTCGCCCTCGCGCACCGCCTTGAGCGCCGGGTAGGTGGAGAGGAAGATCGCCATCGGCGCCCGCACGCCCAGCCCCTTGATGCCGTGCGCCTTGTAGGTGCGCTCGAAGCGCATCACGTAGCTGTAGAACTCGCGGGGCGAGTCGTCGAGCCGGCGTGCCGACATCCCCGTGACCATGCCGGACGAGTACGCGACCGGCAGGTCGTGGGCGTGCAGGTGGATGGAGATGTCGACGTCCTCGTGCAGCTGGTCGGCCTCGTCCAGGCACACCTCGTCGCGGATCGCGCGCCACGCGCTGGCACGCAGCGCCATGTTGCTGCCGAACACCAGATGGAACTCGCGCGTGACCTTGTTGACCGCCCGGCGCAGGGCGTCGTCGGCCTTGTGACCGAAGCGCCGCAGGGGCATGTCGTAGTAGATGACGGGCCCGGTCGCCCCGGCGACGGCGGGGTCGGCGAACACCTTCTGCACCTCCTCGACCCAGGTGGGTTCGAGCACCGAGTCGGCGTCGATGCGGCCCAGCACCTCGCCGGTGGCGGAATCGAGCCCGAAGTCCCGGGTCGGGATGAGGCCCTGCACGGCGTCCTGCTGCAGGTAGCGGATGGGCGCGTCCGGGTAGGCGGCCTGCAGCGCGGCGACCGCCGCCGCCGTGCCGTCGGTGGAGCGGTTGTCGACCACGATGATCTCGTGGGCCGGCACCGTCTGCGCGAGCGCGGCCAGCACGCAGTGGCCGATCGTGGCCTCCTCGTTGTAGGCCGGGATCACGATCGAGACGGTCGGCGACTCGGTCATGCCAGCCAACCTACTCCGCGCCCGCCCCTCAGGCCGAGGGCGGCGCGCTGGGGGCCTGCACCTGCTGCGCCAGCGGAGCGTTCGGGATGAGGATCCACATCACGATGTAGACGATGAGCTGCGGGCCGGGCAGCAGCAGCGACAGTACGAACAGCAGCCGCACCAGGCCCGTGCTCCAGCCGAACCGCTGCGCGAGGCCGGCGCAGACGCCGGCGATGACCCGGCCGGTGCGCGGGCGCTGAAGGACGTTGGGTGTGCTGGAAGCGGACATGCCTCCAGTGTGCCCCGCGCACTCCCGCCCCCACATGGGGGTAACCCCCGGGTTGTCAAGGGATGTCCCGCGCGCGTGCGACGGCGTTCACTGTGTGCACGCGCCCTGGGCCGGCGCGGGAAGGGATGCACAGCATGATCACGCAGACGCTGCCGGCGCGGCTCCGCACCGAGGTCGAGGCGCCATCGATCGCACTGGTGAAGGACGACGTGTACGCCGTGCTGGGTGCCGACGGGATGCACGGCTTCGTCGAGAAGGTCGGCAACGTGTACGTCGCACTCTGCGGCCCCGACCTTCCCCGCGCCTGCGAGGTGGGTCAGTCGCTCTCGTGGGATGTCGCGGTCTCGATGGTCGAGTACGCGATGGCCCGCTCAGCCGACGGCCGCTGAACGCCACTCGGCACGGTGCCGGGCGGCGGTCGCCGCGAGCACCCCCGCCCAGCGCCGGGTGACGCGCCGGTCGGAGAACGCGGCGGCCCGGCGCCTCGCGGCCCGGCGCATCCTGGCGCGTGCCCGCGGCGGCAGCGCCGTGAACTCGCGGATGCGGGCGGCCAGCCCGTCGATGTCGCCCTCGCGGACCAGGTAGCCGTCCACCCCGTCGGTGATGATGTCGGCCGGCCCGTAGGGCACGTCGTACGCGATCGGGATGCAGCCCGCCGCCATCGCCTCGAGCAGCACGAGCGGGAAGCCCTCGGCCTTCGAGGTGAGCAGCAGGAACGACGCGGCCGGGTACACGTCCTGCAGCGGCCGGTGGCCGTGGAAGACCGCGTCCGTGCCGAGCGCCTCGAGCTGCTGCCGCTTCGGACCGTCACCGAACACGTCGAGCGGCACGCCCGCCTGCTGCGCCGCGCGGACGGCGTGATCCACGCGCTTGCGGCCGTCCAGCGACGCCACCACCACGCCGGCGTCGCCGCGCGGCACCGTGGAGCGGCGCACGCGGTCGGTGGCGTTGGGCACCACGGCGAGGCGCTCGGCGTGGCCGAGCATCCCCACCATGTCGTCGCGCTGGCGCTCGCTGAGCACCACGACGGTGTCGAACCGGTCGAGCTGCTCGAGCGCATCCCGGCGCGATCCGCGCAGCTGCCCGTCCGGGCCGAGGTGCGAGTTGTGGACGACGTGCAGCACGGCCACGTTCTTGCGCCGGTAGGTGGCCGCGAACCGCGCCGCGGTCTTGCTGTCGACGATCACGAACGCCGGGTCGCCGGACCGCAGCCGGTCGAGCCAGTGCCGGTAGAACGCCCATGGCCCGCTCTCGCGGATCACCTCACCCGACGCGTCGCGCACCACGATGCGGCGACGGCCCTCGTCGTCGACGTGCTCCTGCGCCGGGGTCCCCTGGTCGCGGAACCAGTCCCAGATGTTCAGCAAGCGCATCCCGTGCACGAGCTCGCCCTCGTCGCGCAGCCGCTGCTCCAGTTGCGGGTAGTCGTCGCGGTGGTCGAAGGTGAGCACGTCGACCGGCACGCCGCCCAGGCGCACGAACGCGCGCGAGCGGTGCAGCATCGCCCGCGTCATGCCGCCGAAGCGGTCGGCGACGCCCCAGGTCACGGCGAGATGGCGTCCGGCGGGAAGATGCACCCGACCACCCTGCGCGATCGCGAACGGGACCCTCAAGGGCTTGTCACGAAATCGATGAGCTCCTCGACCCGGCCGAGCAGCGCCGGCTCGAGGTCGGCGTAGCTGCGGACGCGGGAGAGGATGCGCTGCCACGCCCGGGCGATATCGGCCTGGCTGTCGTGTGACCAGCCGAACGCCTCGCACACCCCGTGCTTCCACTCCGTGCCGCGCGGCACAACCGGCCACGCGCGGATGCCGAGGGCGGCGGGCCGCACCCCCTCCCAGACGTCGATGAAGGGATGCCCGACTACGAGCACGTGCGATCCCCGCACCGACGCGGCCACACGGGACTCCTTGGATCCGGGCACCAGATGGTCGACGAGCACCCCGGCCTTCCGGCCGTGGCTGGGGCCGAACTCGCGCAGGGCATCCTGCAGGTGGTCCACGCCGGCGAGGTACTCGACGACGACGCCCTCGACGCGCAGGTCGGCACCCCACACCTTCTCGACGAGCTCGGCGTCGTGGCGGCCCTCGACGAAGATGCGGCTCGGCAGCGCGGTGCGGGCGCGCTGCTGCTCGACGGCGAACGATCCCGAGGCCGTGCGCTGCCGGCCCTTCGGGGCGGTGGGTTTCGGCTTCACGAGCTCGACGGCGGCGCCGTCGACGAGGAAGCCGCGGCCGAGCGGGAAGCGGCGCACCCGCCCGTGACGGTCCTCCAGGTCGACGAGGCCATCACGGAAGCCGAGCACCGCGCCGACGAACCCGTCGCCGGTCTCCACCACCATGCCGATCTGCAGCGGCACCGCGGGCACCGGCGCGGGACCGCGGGCGCGGCGGAAGTCGGCGAGCACGTCGGAGCCGTAGCGGTCGTTCACCTTCCGAGGCTACGTCGAGGGGGTGCCGATGCCGGGCACAGCGCGCGGCTAGAAGCCGAAGTCCCCGCCGCCGCCGAAGTCCCCTCCGCCGCCGAAGAAGTCCCCGCCGCCGAAGTCGCCGCCGCCGTCGGCCGACGCGGTGTCGCCGCCCGCGTCCGCCCCACCGCCATCGCCGCTCTGATCCGAGCCGCCGTCGCCCTCACCACCGGCGGTGTCGGCGCCGGGGTCAGGCAGGAACGCGGAGACCAGAGCGGAGGCGATCACGTAGCCGGCGATGGTGCCGA
>DATMVL010000098.1:0-2161 GCA_035563175.1 Rhodoglobus sp.
ATCATCTCGCCGTGGAACTACCCGTTCACGATGGCGCTCTGCGACGGGCTGCCGGCGATCATGGCCGGCAACGCCGTCGTCGCCAAGCCGGACGCCCAGACGATGCTCAGCGCCCTCCTCGGGCTCGAGCTCATGCGCGAGGCCGGGTTCCCCGAGGACCTCTGGCAGATGGTCGCGGGCCCCGGCCGGACCATCGGCACCGAGATCATCGGGCGGGCCGACTACGTCTGCTTCACCGGCTCGACGGCCACCGGCAAGGTGATCGCCCAGCAGTGCGCCGAGCGGCTGGTCGGCTGCTCCCTCGAGCTCGGCGGCAAGAACCCGATCCTGGTGCTCCGCGACGCCGACCTCGACCGGGCGGCGGAGGGTGCGGTCCGAGCGGCGTTCTCCAACGCCGGCCAGCTCTGCGTCTCGATGGAGCGGATGTACGTCGCCGACCAGGTCTACGACCGGTTCATGGCGAAGTTCGTCGAGCGGGTCAAGGCGATGCGGCTCGGCGTCGGGCTCGAGTGGGGCCACGACATGGGCGCACTGATCTCGCAGGACCAGCTCGACACCGTCGTCGCCCACGTCGAGGACGCCCGCGAGAAGGGGGTCACGGTGCTCACCGGCGGCCGCGCCCGCCCGGACATCAGCCCCTACTTCTACGAGCCGACGGTGCTCGAGGGGACCACCCCGGACATGCGCTGCTTCGGCGACGAGAGCTTCGGCCCGGTCATCTCGGTCTACCGGTTCCACGACGAGTCGGACGCGGTCGCCCGCGCGAACGAGGGGCAGTACGGCCTCAACGCCGCCGTCTACAGCCGCGACACGACCCGGGCGCGGGAGGTCGCGCGACGGATCAAGTGCGGCACCGTCAACGTCAACGAGGCGTTCGGCGCGACCTTCGCCAGCATCGAGGCGCCGATGGGCGGCATGCGGGAGTCCGGCATGGGGCGCCGGCAGGGCGCCGAGGGCATCCTGCGCTACACGGAGTCGCAGTCGGTGGCGGTGCAGCGGGTGCTGCGGTTCGCGCCGATGTTCGGGATGAGCGACGAGCAGTACGCACGGTTCATGACGCGTAGCGTCGCCCTGATGACCAAGCTCGGCAGGAAGTAGGCGCAGTGAACTTCGACTTCGACGTCCTCGTGATCGGCTCAGGGTTCGGGGGTTCGGTCACCGCCCTGCGGCTGACGGAGAAGGGCTACAAGGTCGGCGTCCTCGAGGCGGGTGCCCGGTTCCGCGACGAGGACTTCGCCAAGACCTCGTTCGAGCTGAAGAAGTACCTCTTCCGCCCGGAGATCGGCTGCTACGGCATCCAGCGGATCGAGGCCGTGCGCGACTCGCTGATCATGGCCGGGGCCGGCGTCGGCGGCGGTTCGCTGGTCTACGCCAACACGCTCTACGAGCCGCTCGAGCAGTTCTACCGCGACCCGCAGTGGCGGGACATCACCGACTGGAAGGCCGAGCTGGCGCCGCACTACGACCAGGCGAAGCGGATGCTCGGCGTCGTGGAGAACCCGCTCCGCACGCCGTCCGACGACGTCATGGAGCAGGTCGCCAAGGAGCTCGGGGTCGAGGACACCTTCCACCCGACGCCGGTCGGTGTCTTCTTCGGGGGTCCCGAGGCGCAGCCCGGCGAGCGGGTCGAGGACCCCTACTTCGGCGGCGCCGGCCCCGACCGCCACGTCTGCATCGAGTGCGGCGACTGCATGACCGGCTGCAAGTACAACGCCAAGAACACATTGGTGAAGAACTACCTCTACCTGGCCGAGGCGAAGGGCGCGAAGGTGCTGCCGCTCTGCACGGTCACCCGCGTCAAGCCCCTCGGCGGCGGCGGCTACGAGGTCACGTTCAAGTTCACCAAGGCCAAGCGCACGACCAAGAAGGTCACGCGCACCCTGACCGCCGAGCACGTCGTCTTCGCCGCGGCCGCGATCGGCACCCAGAAGCTGCTGCACAAGATGAAGGCCGAGGGGCACCTCTCCCGGCTCTCCGACCGGCTCGGGTTCCTCTCGCGCACCAACTCCGAGTCGATCCTCGGCGCGATCGCACCCGACACCAAGATCGACTACAGCCGCGGGATCGCGATCACCTCGAGCTTCCACCCCGACGCCGACACCCACGTCGAGCCGGTGCGGTACGGCGCGGGCAGCAACGCGATGGCGCTGATGCAGACGGT
>DATMVL010000099.1:0-5969 GCA_035563175.1 Rhodoglobus sp.
GACGATCTCGGCGCCGTACGCGGTGAGCACGTTGCGCTTGTCCTCGCCGACCTTGTCGGGCAGCACGAAGACGCAGCGGTAGCCGCGCTGCTGCGCGACCAGGGCCAAGCCGATGCCGGTGTTGCCGCTGGTCGGCTCGACGATGGTGCCGCCCGGCTTCAGCAGCCCCCTCGCCTCGGCGTCGTCGATGATGCGCGTCGCGATGCGGTCCTTCGACGAGCCGCCCGGGTTGAACGACTCGACCTTCGCGAGCACGGTGGCCTCGATGCCCTCGGTGACGACGTTGAGCTTCACCAGCGGGGTGTTCCCCACCAGATCGAGGACGGTTCCGGCGTACTTCATGTCGCCAAGGGTATCCGGCGCCCGCTGGGCGTTACGTCGGCGGGGGCTGCCCATGAGGCGCCACTTCCGACGGCGCTATGGGGCCCTCCTTCGTCGCAACTGGCGCCGCATCGAACCCCGCCCGAAGGAGGCGCCGGTTGCGGCGGCGTGCGCGGCTCCGGCGCCGTCCGAAGTGGCGCCTCATCGAGGAGGGGTCAGGCGACGTGCCGCCAGCGCCGGTCGAGGTCGACGCCGGCGCTGCGCAGCGCCTTCTCGGCGAGACTGCGCCGGTTGTCGAGCTCGATGCCGATGTCGCGCGCCAGCCGCGGGCGGGTCTTCACGAGCCGGTCGAGCACCGCGGTGGGCACGAACAGCACGGCGAGGTCGGTCACCGCGACCACCTTCGCGGCCACGTCCTGCCGGGTGAGCGCGGTGAGCCCGATCGGGTCGTCGCGGTCGAGCACCGCGAAGCGCACCTCCGCGCCGACGTCGACGGGTGTGGCGATGGATGCGGTGCCCTCGACCACGTACCGCATGCCGTCCGGCACGACGTGCGGATACTGCACGACCTCCCCCTCGCCGTAGCGCTCGAGCCGCACCTGCCCGGCCAGCTCGGCGACCTCGTCCGCGGTGAGATACAGCGCGGGCGCGAGCCGGCGGAGCGCGGCGAGGGTGTGCTCCGGCGTGGCGTAGGTGTCCGTGAGGTCGCCGTCGAGGTGGATCCCGGCCCGCCGGGCGGCGTACCAGAGCCGGGTGCGGAACACGATCGTCGACCGGTAGTTGTCGGCCGGGCTGGTGATGGGCACCGCCACCTCGTACTTCGCCTTGGGCATCGGCAGCACCGATGCCGGCTCCCCCGCCAGCGCGGCGGGCAGGTCGGCGGCGACCCTGCGGCAGACGTCGATCACGAGCGACGGCGGGTCGTCGGTGGCGAACCGCACCACGGTCGTCATCTCGAAGGGCGAGTCGCTGCGGCTGAGGTTCTGGAACCGCCCCTCCGCCAGCGTCGAGTTGGGCATGATCCACAGACCGCTCGGGGTGCGCAGATGCGTCGCGCGCCAGTTCACGTCGACGACCCGGCCGCGCACGCCGTCGACCACGATCCAATCCCCGAGCTGGAACGGCTGCTCGAACAGCAGGAGCAGACCCGTCACGATCGAGCCGACGGGAGTCTGCAGGGCGAGCCCGATCACGATGGAACCGACGCCGAGCGCCGCGAACAGGCCCCCGACATCCGCCGACCACACCACCGAGAACAGGATCGCCAGCGAGACGACGATGAGCAGGATGCGCACGATGTCGATGAAGATCGACGGCACCCGCGAGCGCCAGCTGGTCTGCTTCGCGGTGACGAACAGGGCGAAGTTCAGCGTGTTGAACAGCACCAGGATCAGCAGGAAGCCGAACACGGTGGCGGCGACCTGCGTCCAGCTCAGCGGGATGTCGGCGTAGGTGGCCTGGTTCAGCAGCAGCAGGAGTGCCCCGACCGGCGCGACGTAGTTGCGCAGGATGAGCACGATCGGCGCCGCCCGGCTGCCGCGCCGCTCGAGCATCGTGTGCAGCTCGGTGAGCACGAGCAGAGCGAGCGGCAGGCCGATGACGACGGCGACGGCCGGCCAGAACCACGGCTGCTGCCAGAGCGAGGCGAGCACCTCACCCATGGTCGACGTCCTCCGGATCGACGCGCCACACCCGTTGCGGCCCGGTCGCGGTGGTCACGAAGCCCCAGTCGCGCACGTGCACGGTGTCGGGCATCCGGTCGACCACCGCCTGGGTGAGGAAGATGCCCGACTGATCGGTGCCGCTCTGCACCTGGAAGGCGAGGTTGACGGCGTCACCCCACAGGTCGTAGGCGATGTGCGACTGCCCGACCAGGCCGCTGGTGACCGTGCCGGTGTCGAGGCCGGCCCGCAGCGAGAGGTCGGCACCGTGCTTGCCGGAGAAGCGCTGCAGGATGCGGGCGAGCTCGACGGCGAAGTCGACGGTGCGCCGCGCGTTGTCGACCCGCGGGATGGTCAGGCCGCAGCTGGCGAGGTACCCGGCGCGGGTGGTGCGCACCCGTTCGATGCCGAAGCGGTCGGCCGCCTCGTCGAACGCCCGCAGGATCTCGTTGAGCTTCTCGAGCGCCTGCTCGCTGGTCATGCCCCGGCTGAACGCCTCGAAACCGACGATGTCGGCGAACAGCACCGTCACCTCCTGGTGGTCGAATGCGATGGTGCGCCGACCCTCCCGGTACTGCTGCACGAGCGTCTCGGGCATGAGCGAGAGCAGCAGCCGCTCGTTCTCGGCCTGCTGCTCCTCGAGCAGGGTCGCCTTCACCTGCAGCGAGCGCGACATGTCGTTGAACGCCGCACCGACGTCGGCGAGCTCGTCGCTGGTGCCGGCGTCGACCTGCACCCCCAGCTCGCCCGAGGCGATGCGGCGGGCGGCGTCGCGCAGCCGGCGCAGCGGCCGCACGATGAACCCGGCGATGATCAGCGACAGCACCGAGACCGCGAGCACCAGGATGGCGGAGCTGATCGCCAGGTTGCGCGAGAACTCCGCGATCGGCTCGAACGCCTCGGCGGATTCGATCTCGGCGACGACCACCCAGTCGAGACCCAGGATGTCCAGGGGCGCGACCGCCGCGATGGTCTCCTCACCCAGGTAGCCGGTGCTCTCCACCGTGCCCGCCTCGCCGGCCTGCCCGAGCTCCACGGCTTGGGTGGTGACCGGCTGGATGAGCAGCGTGCTGCCCGACTCGATCGCCGACCGGGCGACGTCGCGGGGCGTGCCCCCGGCGACCGCGGCATCCTCGTACCGCTCCGGCCGCTGCACCAGCTCGCGCGAGGTGGAGCGCATCAGCCGGTCGGGGCCGACCAGGTAGGTCTCGCCGGTGCGGCCGAGCCCGCTCTCGTCCCATACCCCGCCGCCGGTCATCACCGCATCGAGCCGCTCGGTCGGCAGCGCGACGGCGAGGGCGCCGACGATCGCACCGTCGTCGGCGATGGGGGCGACGGCCCAGCCGACGGGCGTGCCGAATGCGGGCGGGTAGTCGCCGTAGTCGGCGAGCACGACGGTGTCGGCGACGTTGCCGGTGAGCGCGTCGGCGAAGGCCAGCGCCAGGCCGGTGCGCTGCAGCGGGCCGTCGTCGACGTCGGCGCCGAGGTCGATGCCCTTCTGCACGGTGTAGACGATCTGGCCGTCGTCGTTCAGCAGCAGCACGTCGCCGAACCCGAACAGCTCGGCCATCCGCTGGAACTGCCCGTGGTACTCGGCGTGCGCCTGCGACCAGTCGCTGCCGTCACCGACGTCACCGGCTTCCGGATCCTGGGCGGTGTAGAACGCCTGCAGGTAGCGCTGAGCGGCGTCCGACGGCACGAAGGTCGAGGCGTCCCCGTCGATGCGCGGCCCGACCTCGTCGGCGTAGAACGTCTCGAGCGCCTCGGCGTCGTCGTCGCTCAGCTCGGCCTCCGTGAGCTCAACGTAGCCGTCGGAGAAGGCGCCGACCGCCTCGGCGGCGCTCTCACCGCGCGCGCTCAGCTGCAGCGTGCTGCGCAGATTCTCGAACAGGCTGCGCACCTCACGGGCACGGGAGTCGCGCACCTCGGTCAGCCGGTCGAAGGCCGCCTCGCGCAGCGAGCTCTGCCCGTTGACGTAGCCGATCAGCCCGACGACGACGCTCGACCCGACGCTCACCAGCAGCAGCATGATGAGCAGGATCGACCGGATGCTCAGCCCCGCCCTCCCGGCGGACGGCGCAGCGGCGTTCGACGACGACGGCGGACTGGCGGCGGACAACGGACTCCCAGGAAGCTGTGGAGGTTTCACTGTAGTGCTGGGGCCGCGAGCCGCACCAGGATCGGTGCGGCCCTCCCGTCACGTCCGGCGGGAGCGACGGCCGATCACGACCGCCGCGATCCCTCCGAGCAGCGCCAGCAGTCCGAGCGTGATCGCGGCGATCGGCGCGCCGCCCCCGCCGGTGCTCGCCAGGTCACCGCGGCTGGCATCCGCATCCGCGCCACCCGCATCCGCGTCACCGCCGGTGCCGCCGCCCGGCTGGCCCGCCGGCGCTCCGACGACCCTGACCTCCACGGCCTGCGCCACGCCGTTGACCGTCACGCGCAGCGTCGCGATGCCCGCGCCAGTGGCCGTGAGCTGCCCGGTCACCGGGTTGAGCCGCACCACGCCCGCAGCGCGCTCCGCACCAGTGCCGTCGTCGATAACAACCCCGTCCCCGCTCCAATCCGCGCTTATCGGCCAGGCGACGGGCACCGTGCGGGTGCCGTCCTGGGTGATCGACGCGAACGCCGGGGCGGTCTCGCCCACCTCGAGCACCGCGGGCGCGCTGAGTGCGAGCGCGTCGACGCGTGGCCGGGTCTCGGCGCGCAGCCAGCCGATCCGGGCGTCGACGGTCGCCGGGTCGGTGCCGACCCGGCCGGCGCCGGGGTCGACGCCGAGCATCGTCCAGCCGGTGAAGCCGCCGTCGGCCGGGGTCGACGACGGGCCCTTGCCGGAGTTGCCGTTGACGAAGCGGGACACCCCGTCGGTGCTGGTCGCGTGGAACATGCCGACGTGCGCGTTGATGACGGCGATCGACTTGCCGGTGTCGGCGCGGAACTCCGCCAGCCGATCGACGAACGCCGCCGCCTCGACGCGGTCGCCGAGCTGGCTCGCCTTGTTGGGCAGCGGGTCGTCGGCCGGGTGGTGCGAGAACACGATGACGCCGCTGACGCCGCCGTCGCGTGCCGCCGCGTCGAGCTGGTCGTCGAACCACGCGAGCTGGTCGGCCTCCGTGCCGCGGTAGGAGCCGTTCGCCGTGTTGAGGGTGATCAGCATCGTGCCGCCCACGCGCACGACCTTCCGGGTGTCGCCGAACACGGCGCGGAAGTTGTCGATGCTGCCGCCCATCACCTCGTGGTTGCCCGGCACGTACACGTACGGGATGCTGTCGCCGACCTCCTCGTCGAGGATCCGCTTCGCCAGGGCGATGTCGAGCGGCGCCGCCTCGTCCACGAAGTCGCCGTTGATGACGAGCAGATCGGGATCGGCCGCGACGATCTCACGCAGCGTGCGGCGCGCGGCGGCGACGATGTCGCTGTCGGGCGCACGGCCCACGAACTGCGAGTCGCTCATCACCGCGATCCGCTGCGGGCGGTCGTCGACCGTGCCGTCCGTGATGATGAACGGGTCGTGGATGCGCTGCTCGACCGGCTGCTCCACCGACGGCGGCACGATGGCCTCCAGCGCCGCGACCCGCAGGTGGCCCTGGTAGCTCGCGGCCGCTCGGGTCTCCATGAACCGGATGCGCTGAATCGTGAGCGGGTACGGCGTGCCCGGCGGCACGGTGAAGCGGGCCTGCTGCCATCCGGTCCAGGTCACGTTCGGCCCGTCGAGGTTCACCGTGGTGCCGGCGCCGGTCACGACCTGCAGGCGCGGCCACTCCCCGTTGCCGTTGCCGTCGATCCACAGCGTGAGCGCCTGCGGCTGTCCCTCGATCAGCCGGCCGCTGCGGCCGCCGGGCACCGCCTCGGGGAACAGGGCGTACATACCGCGGGTGCCGGTGCTCGTGGTGAAGTCGTGCACCAGGTCGAGGGCCGGCTCGCCGCCGGGCCCGGTGGTCGTGGTGAGCGCCCCGGTCGAGCGGTCGTTGCGCGACTGCCACGACG
>DATMVL010000100.1:0-4282 GCA_035563175.1 Rhodoglobus sp.
AGCCTACCGGCGGGGAAGCCGGCCGCCGGCGAGCACCCCGACCGGGATCGCGACCGCCAGCTCGATCGCCGCGCACACGCCGACGGCGACCGGATCCGGTCCGACCTCCACCAGCCGTCCCGGCCCGGCCGCGCCGCCCGACGCCCAGGCGAGCAGCCCGAGCAGCAGTCCGCCGACGAGCCCGGCGCCGATCCCGGCGAGCACCAGCGCACCGCCCTGCACCGTGTGCCGCTCGCGCGGTGCCAGCAGCACGCCGATGACGAAGCCGACGATCACCGGTGCCAGCAACCCCACGAAGCCGAAGGCGAGATCGCCCGTCGGCAGCGCCCCGAGCACCGGCAGCGCCGGGATCGGCCCGAGCGTCGCGCCGATCGGCGACACCGCCGACCCCGCCCCGATCGCGAAGCCCGGCCCGATCAGCCATGCCGCCGTCCAGATCACGAGATTCGGCAGCAGCGCCAGCTCGGCCAGGGTGATCGCGAAACCGCCCAGCGCATCCCCGTGCAGGCTCTCGTACAACGTGATGATCTCGGCGAAGGACAGCACGACGGCGAGTGCGGTCACCACCGACGCGACCAGCAGCACCCCGGCGGCGGCCGCGGTGCCGGCACGAAGCGCGGCGGTCACCGCGCGGCGGGGCGTCGCGGGCAGGCGGTCGTACCGTTCCTGCAGCGCGCCCCCGGCATCCTGCGCCTCGACCCGGACGCCGATCGCCAGCCCGACCGCGAACACCGCGGTCGGCAGCACCGCACCCTGCCACAGCGACGGCCGGGCGAGCTCGTGTAGGGCGCTGAAGGTGAGGGCGGACGACGCGAGGGCGAAGGTGCCGAGCGAGACCAGCTCGCCGAGCAGGCGGCGGTCGGTCTCGCCGATGCGGCGCCCGGCCCGCACCCCGAGCAGCAGGGTGAGCAGCGCGAAGCCGAGCGCGGCGATCGTGACGACGACGGGTTCACCCGCGCCCGGCAGGCCGAGCTGGGCGGCGCTCTGCGGGTCGAGCGCGAAGCGCACGTCGACGCCGTGCCCGATCAGCCAGGCGTCGACCGCGCCGCGCCAGAAGATCACCCAGTCCAGCTGCAGGCCGTACTGGAACGCCCACAGCGCGGTGAACGCGAGCAGCGGGATCGCCACCCCGATGGCGACGACGAGCAGCGCCTCGAACGCTGCGAACAGGGCGGTCAGTCGACGGTTCAATGCACAAGCAGATTCAGGACGATGATGACGAGACCGAGCAGGGCGGCGCCGACCCCACCGAGGATGCGCCACGGCAGCGCGATGCGGTGGTCGCCGAGCGCGAGGTAGCCGAGCACGCCGAGGATCACCATGGCGACGTACAGCGTCAGGTCCTCGGCGTCGTCGGGCGCCAGCACCCCCAGCGCGCCGAGCACCAGCGGGATCGCCGGCAGCACCGGCCCGTACAGCAGGCCGAGCGAGTGACGGGATGCCCGCCCGATCGCCGTGCGCAGCGGCACGAGCTCCTCGCCGTGGGCACCGTGACCGGCGACCGATCCCGCGAAGACGTGCGCGAGGAAGAAGACGAGTTGCGTCACCACGGCGAACAGCAGCACCGACCACACTCCGGGGGTGTCGGTGCCGTCGTCGGCCGACGCCGCGACCACCGATACGAACAGGATCGTGCCGTACACCGCATCCGGGGTCACGAGCCGATCGCGCAGGATGCGGGTGCGGCTCATGCTGCAACGGTACCGGTGGGCGGGCGCGCGGCCCGGTCGCATCGCCCTACAGGCTCGCGAACACCTCCCGCAGCAGCGCCGCGGTCTCGCTCGGGGTCTTGCCGACCTTCACGCCGGCCGCCTCGAGCGCCTCTTTCTTGCCCTGCGCCGTGCCGGCACCGGAGGAGACGATCGCGCCCGCGTGGCCCATGGTCTTGCCCTCGGGGGCGGTGAAGCCCGCGACGTAGCCGACCACCGGCTTGGTGACGTTCTCCTTGATGAAGGCCGCCGCGCGCTCCTCGGCGTCGCCGCCGATCTCGCCGATCATGACGATCGCCTTGGTCTCGGGATCGTTCTGGAACGCCTCGAGCGCGTCGATGTGGGTCGTGCCGATGACCGGGTCGCCGCCGATGCCGATGGCGGTCGAGAATCCGAGATCCCGCAGCTCGTACATCATCTGGTAGGTCAGCGTGCCCGACTTCGACACCAGGCCGATCGGGCCCTTGCCGGTGATGTTCGCGGGGGTGATGCCCACCAGGGCCTCGCCGGGCGTGATGATGCCGGGGCAGTTCGGGCCGATGATGCGGGTCTTGTCGCCCTTCGCCTGCGCGTGAGCCCACGCCTCGGCGGTGTCCTGCACCGGGATGCCCTCGGTGATCACGACGAGCAGGGGGATCTCGGCGTCGATGGCCTCGATCATCGCGTCCTTCGCGAAGGCCGGCGGCACGAACGCGATCGAGACATCCGCCCCGGTCTGCTCCATGGCCTCCTTCACCGTGCCGAACACGGGCAGCGTCACGCCGCCCTCGTGCTCGACCGTGGTGCCGGCCTTGCGGGCGTTGACGCCGCCCACGATCTGCGTGCCCGCCTTCAGCATGAGGGCGGTGTGCTTGGTGCCCTCGCCACCGGTGATGCCCTGGACGATGACCTTGGAGTCCTTGTTGAGGAAGATCGACATTCTGGTTCCCTTTGTCCTAGATCTCGACGGGCTCGATCAGCGAGCGGCCAGCTCGGCCGCGGCGTCGGCGCCTTCGTCCATGCCCGCGGCGACCGTCACGAGCGGGTGGTTCGCGCCCTGCAGGATGGCCCGGCCCTCCTCCACCTGGTTGCCGTCGAGGCGCACCACGAGCGGCTTGCTGGCGCTGTCGCCGAGGATCTCGAGCGCCTTCACGATGCCGTTGGCGACCGCCACGCACGAGGTGATGCCGCCGAAGACGTTCACGAACACGCTCTTCACCTGCGGGTCGCCGAGGATGACGTCGAGGCCGTTGGCCATGACCTCGGCGGATGCGCCGCCTCCGATGTCGAGGAAGTTGGCCGGCTTCACGCCGCCGTGCCGCTCACCCGCGTACGCCACCACGTCGAGGGTGGACATCACGAGCCCCGCGCCGTTGCCGATGATGCCGACCTCGCCGTCGAGCTTCACGTAGTTGAGGTCGTTGGCCTTCGCCTTGGCCTCGAGCGGGTCGGCCGCATCCTTGTCCTCGAGCTCCGCGTGGCCCGGGTGGCGGAAGTCGGCGTTCGCGTCGAGGGTGACCTTGCCGTCGAGGGCGAGGATCTCGCCGTCCTCGGTGAGCACCAGCGGGTTCACCTCGACCAGGGTGGCGTCCTCGCCCTGGTAGACCTCGTAGAGCTTGACCAGCACGGGGGCGACCTTCTCGATCAGCTCCTCGGGGAAGTGCCCTGCCCGCGCGATGTCGCGAGCCTTGTCGAGGTCCACCCCCTCACCCGGCACGATCTCGACTCGGGCGAGAGCATCCGGTCGCTCGACCGCGAGCTCCTCGATCTCCATCCCCCCCTCGACGCTGCACAGCGAGAGGTAGGAGCGGTTGGCCCGGTCGAGCAGCACGGAGAAGTAGAACTCCTGCGCGATCTTCGCGCCCTGCGCGACCATGACGCGCTTGACGACGTGGCCCTTGATGTCCAGGCCGAGGATGGCCTGCGCCGCGGTGAACGCGTCGTCGGGGGTCGGGGCGACCTTCACGCCGCCCGCCTTGCCGCGCCCGCCGGTCTTCACCTGCGCCTTGACGACGGTCAGGCCGCCGATCTTCTCGGCCGCCGCCCTCGCCTCCTCGGGAGTGTCGGCGACGAGGCCGGCGAGCACCGGCACTCCGTACGACTCGAACAGATCACGTGCCTGGTACTCGAACAGATCCACGCTTGTCTCTCAATCCGATCGCGTGTGGGTTCAGATGCGGCCGGACCACGGGCATCCATGGTCGAACGGCCGTACTCGAGCCTACCCGCTCGCCGGAGGGCCGCCCGCCGGGTTGCGCCCTCGGCCAGTGAAGGATCGCCGTTTCTTTCGCGCGTGAGCCACGCGGCCACGCGAGTGGTGCCGATCTGCCCGCCGCGGACCGATGACCGCGCACTTCCGCACCACTCGCGGACCCGACCCGCGCGAGTTGCTCGGCGACGTCATGCCTAGGCTGGGCGCGTGGCCCGCATCGCCGACGTCTCGGACGAGGCGATCCTCCTCGCCGGGGGCGGGGCGGCCATCCTGCAGCAGCTGGCGAACCCGGTGGTCGCCGCCGGCGTCGCCGGGCACAGCGACTTCGCCGAGCGGCCGCTCGACCGGCTGCACGGCACGCTCACCTACCTCTACGTCATCG
>DATMVL010000101.1:0-7977 GCA_035563175.1 Rhodoglobus sp.
GGCACCGAACTCGCGAAACATGTGTCCAGCGTAGAGTGCGCTACAACGCCTTCCGCAGTGTGTAGCCGCGCGGCGTCACCACGAACCCGGCCTCCTGCAGCGCCGTCGCGAGCTCGGTGCCGTAGACGCCGTCGCCGTTCACCTTCTCGACCGTGAGCGTGTCGAGACGTCGGAACCGAGCGGTCTCAGCAAGGTCGCCGGCCGCCGATCGGAGCACGTCGCCGTCGTCGCTGAACGACAGCACGGTGCGGCCGCCGCGTTCCAGGTACAGCACGAGCTCGCCGTCCACCAGGACGACCAGCCCGCCCGCCTTGCGCCCAGGACGATGCGTCACTCCCTCTCGGCGCGGCCATGCGAGCGCTGCACCGTAGGGATTGGCGGGGTCGGTCGCGGCGAGGGTGACCGCCTTCCGGGGCGGCGGGTCGGAGAGCGCGGCGAACGTGCGCAGCCGATCCACGGTGGCGGAGGCCGCGAACTGCGCGGCTCCGAGCTTCTCGATGACATAGCCTCGACGGCAGTGTCCCGCCTCCTCGAACCCGGCGAGCACGCGGTACGCCTGGGCGAACCCGCCGGGCACACCCTCCGCCTGCACAGCGCCGCGGGTGACCACCCCGTAGCGGTCGAGGAGGAGTCCGGCGGTCACGGTGGCGCGGCGAGCAGCATCCGTCTCGGCCGCCGGCAACAGAGACCAGCGTCCGCCGACGGAGGCAGGACGCGGTGTGGATCGCGTGAGCGACATGCCGCGATACGTCTTGGTGCGGGGTGCTCGCCGGGTGACACGGTGCGCCTGCGACCCGCCGCCGAGCAGGCCGCGGATCGGCGCGAAGGTGTCGTTCGTCACACGCCCGGCCCAGGTCAGTGCCCAGAGCGCCTCGAGGACCGACTGCTCGTTCTCCGCCTCGGCCATGTCGCGGAGCTGGGCGGCGAAGTACGCGCCTCCCGCGCCGAGCGCCTCGAGCAGTCGCGCTTCCAGTGAATCGGGTGCCGGTTCGTCCTCGGGCTCGGGCAGGGTGAAGGGGGCGAGGTCAGCCGGGTGCAGCGAGACCCAGCCGTCCCGTCCTGGGAGAGTCCCGTGGCCCGACCAGATGACCTCGCCGCTGGTCGTGAGCTCGTCGAGCAGGCCCGGCGTATAGTCGCGGACCCGTGACGGCAGGATCAGCGACTCCCAGGCGCTGGCGGGGATCGGGACGCCGGCGAGTTGCTCGATGACGGAGAGCACGCCGTCGAGCCCCTCCTGCGGTCGGGTCAGGTGCTGCCATTCGGGCAGGAACCGTGCGTACGCCGCAGGCGGCACCGGCTCGACACTCCCGCGGATCGCCGCAAGCGAGCGCATCCGCAGGCGCCGCAGCACCTCGGTGTCGCACCACTCGATGTCGGAACCGCTTCCCGCCGCCTCCGGCAGGAAGTATCCGCTGGTGATGCGTCCGGCGTGCTCGAGCCGCTGGAGCGTGTGGCGGGCGACGGCCGCTCCGATTCCGAAACGGGTGGCGACCGCATCCGTCGTGAACGGGCCGTGCGTGCGGGCGTGCCGCGCGACGAGATCGCCCAGCGGGTCGGCGACGGGCTCGAGGAACGCGACCGGGATGCCGGTGGGCAGTGCGACGCCGAGGGCGTCGCGGAGGCGCCCGGCGTCCTCGATGGCAGCGACGCGGGCGACGCCGGCGATCGTGACCGGGACCGCCCGCCGGGCGGCGACGAGTTGGGCGAGATGGTCGGCGGCGTCCGATGCGACCGAGTCCTCGGTGAGTCGGGCGGCGACCTCGGCGGCATCCAGCGGCCCGAGCATGCGGAGGAGGTCGGCGGCTCCCTCGAGTCCGCGCGCGCGGCGCTCCGGATCGAGGCGCTGAGCCTCCTGCTCGAACTGGGTGATGACTGCGGGATCGAGCAGTTCTCGCAGTTCCACAGTGCCGAGAAGCTCCCCGAGGAGAGCGGGGTCGACCGACAGCGCCGCCGCGCGTCGCTCAGCGAGCGGAGAGTCGCCCTCATACATGAACGCGCCGACGTAGCCGAACAGCAGATCGCGCGCATACGGCGAAGGCTGAGACGGCTGCGTCTCGACGAGACGGATCCGCCGCTCGGCGATCGAGGTGGCGAGTTGGCGCAGCGACGGCAGATCATAGACGTCCTGCAGCACCTCACGCAGGGTCTCGAGGATCACCGGGAAGGTCGGATGCCGTCGCGCGACCTCCAGCAGCTGGGCCGAGCGCTGGCGCTGCTGCCAGAGCGGGGAGCGGCGGTTCGGGTTCGTGCGCGGCATGAGGAGGGCGCGGGCGGCGCACTCCCGGAATCGTGAGGCGAAGAGGGCGGAACCCCCCACCTCGTCCGTGACGAGATGCTCGAGCTCTTCCGGGTCGAACACGAACAGCTCGGCACCCGGGGGCTCGGCCTCGGCATCCGGGATTCGCACGATGATGCCGTCGTCGCTCGCCACCGCCGATCCTTCGACGCCCAGGCGCTCGCGCACTCGGGCGTTGATCGCGAGGGCCCAGGGGGCGTGCACCTTCATTCCGTACGGGGAATGCAGGATGACGCGCCAGTCGCCGACCTCGTCGCGACCGCGCTCGACGGTGAGCGTGCGGTCGGTCGGGAGGGTGCCGGTCGCCTCTCGCTGCTCGGAGAGGTGCGCGAGCAGGTTCATGCGCGCCTGCTCGTCGAGACCCGCGTCGATGAGGCGCTTGGCGGCCTTCTCGGGGGTGGCTGACGACACCTCTCGCGAGAACGCCCCGAGCGCTTCGCCGAGCTCGAACGGGCGACCGATGCCGTCGCCATGCCAGAAGGGGACCTTGCCGGGCTGACCGTACGCCGGGATGACGTTCACCCGGTCGTGGGTGATCTCGGCGATCCGCCAGCTCGTCGTGCCGAGGGTGAACACGTCTCCGACGCGGGACTCGTACACCATCTCCTCGTCGAGCTCTCCGACCCGAGCGCCCGTCGTCTCGCCGGCGACGAACACCCCGAACAGGCCGCGGTCGGGGATCGTGCCGCCGCTGGTCACCGCGATGCGCTGTGCACCGGGCCGTCCGGTCAGCGTGCCGGCATCGCGGTCCCATACCAGTCGTGGGCGGAGCTCTGCGAACTCGTCGGAGGGGAAGCGGCCCGCGAGCAGATCCAGCGTCGCCTCATACGCCGAGCGGGGGAGGGCTTGGAACGGCGCACTGCGCCGCAGCGTCTCGAACCACTCCTCGACGCTGATCGGACCGAGTGCGCACGCGGCGACCGTCTGCTGGGCGAGGATGTCGAGCGGGTTGCGTGGCACCCGGATCGCCTCGATCTTGCCTGCCAGCATCCGTTCGGTGACGATGGCGGTGTGCAGCACGTCGCCGCGATGCTTCGGGAAGAGTGCGGCGCGGCTGATCTCGCCGACCTGGTGCCCTGCACGCCCGACGCGCTGCAGGCCGGATGCTGCGGAGGGCGGCGCCTCGACCTGGATCACGAGGTCGACCGCACCCATGTCGATTCCGAGCTCGAGGCTGCTCGTCGCCACGACGCAGCGCAGCACGCCTGACTTCAGTTCCTCCTCGACGACGGCGCGCTGCTCTTTCGACACCGAGCCGTGGTGCGCTTTGGCGAGCACCGGGTCGGCGCCTGCAGTCGACCCCGCCTGCGCCATCATCTGCGCCGGCGGCCCGGCGGGTTCGGGCACGGGCACGCCAGCGCGCTCGGAGTAGATCTCGTTGAGGCGGCCGGTCAGGCGCTCGGCGAGCCGCCGCGAGTTGGCGAAGACGATGGTGGAGTTGTTCTGCAGGATGCGATCGACGATCGCCTCCTCGACGTGAGGCCAGATGGATCCCGTGACCTCGGTGTACTCGGCGTCGGTCGCCTCGCCCGGCACTCCGGGCGGCGGCGGGGGATTGGTCATGTCGTCCATCGGCACGACCACCGCCAGCTCGAAGGTCTTCGAGGCGGGCGGGGCCACGATCTCGACCGGAGCTGCTCCGCCGAGGAACCGGGCGACCTCGTCGATGGGGCGCACCGTGGCCGAGAGTCCGATGCGCTGAGCCGCCGTCTCGGCTCCGTCGGCACGGCGGAGGGCATCGAGCCGCTCCAGGCTGACGGCGAGGTGCGCGCCGCGCTTGGTCGCGGCGACCGCATGCACCTCGTCGATGATCACGGTGTGCACGCCCCGCAGCGTCTCGCCGGCGCGGCTCGTGAGCATGAGGTAGAGCGACTCGGGTGTGGTGATGAGGATGTCGGGCGGATCGGAGACGAGCTTTCGCCGATCGCTGGAGGTGGTGTCGCCGGAGCGCACGCCGACGGTGACGGCGGGTGCGGCCAATCCCAGTCGTCTGGCGGACTGGCCGATGCCGACGAGCGGCGAGCGCAGGTTGCGCTCGACGTCGACGCCGAGGGCTTTGAGGGGGGAGATGTAGAGGATGCGCGTGCGCGGCTGACCCTTCGGCTGCCGCGCCGTCTCCGCACCCGAAGACGCGGTGGTCTCGAGGCGCTCGCGGAAGACGCTGTCGATCGCCCAGAGGAAAGCAGAGAGCGTCTTACCCGAACCCGTCGGCGCGACGACCAGGGCGTGCTTGCCCGCCGAGATGGCATCCCACGCTCCCGCCTGCGCCGGCGTTGGCGCGTCGAACGCTCCCCGGAACCAGTCCTGCGTGGCCGGGGTGAAGCGTTCGAGCACGTCGCTCATCCCTCCATCTTCGCCGAGGCGGCGGACATCGGCTCGACGGATGTCGGTGGCGGGGTGGATGCTGGTGTCATGGCGCAGCACACGACGAACTACCGAGGGACCTTCATCGAGGTCGCGGACGACTGCCCCATCGACCATGCGGTCGAACCGCCGGTGACGGACACGCCGTCGATCGCGGCGCTGCACCACCGGCTGATCGCCGAGGAGCCGTACGCGCGCACCTCTGATGACGTGATCTTCGAGACCTATGCGCTGCGCAACGGCATCGCGATCGACGACGCGGCTGCGCGCGAGGCCTTCTTCTCGAAGGGGCAGCCGTGCCTGCGCTCGTCGCCGCTCGGAAAGCGTTACGGATGGGGAACCCATCACGACGCAGAGGGTCGCGTCGCACTGGTGCCGCGCGACTCCGAGGAGTACGTGGTGCTGGCGGCCGACCCCGACCTGTCGCACACGAAGGCGATGCGCAGCCGGCGGGCCTGAGCTCACCGGCTGAGCGTCACACCACCACTTCGGTCAGCACTCCCTGTGCGTCGATTTCGAGCGTGCGCGCGAGATCGAGTCGCTGCAGGAAGAAATCGTCATGGCTGACCACCAGCACCGCTCCCCGGTAGGCGCGCAGCGCTTCGACGAGCTGATCGACCGTGTCGAGGTCGAGGTTGTTCGTCGGCTCATCCAGCACCACGAGGTGCGGAGCGGGATCGGCGAGGAGCACCTTGGCCAGTGCCACGCGGAAGCGCTCGCCGCCCGAGAGCCCCGAAACCGCCCGGTCGGCGGTGCCGCCACGGATCAGGAATCGGGCGAGCCTGTTGCGCAGCTCCTTCTCCGCAATGTGCGGTGAGGCGTCAGCGATGTTCTCGATGACTGATCTCGTCTCGTCGAGGCCGTCGATCCGTTGCGGCAGGTACCCGATCCGGTCCGTGTGCGCCTCTGCGGCCAGGGCAGGCCGTGCACAATTCAGGAAAACCTCGCCGTTTTCGGGCGTATCCGCTCTGTCGGCCGCGTTCTCGCCGATTCTTCCTGAATTGTGCACCGGTCCCCGCCCGCTCTCGACCAGCCGTTCCAGCAGGGTGGTCTTTCCCGCGCCGTTGCGCCCGATCAGCGCCGTGCGCTCCGGCCCCTGAATGACCCAGGAGCGGCTCTCATCGCTGATGGTGGCGATGCGGCGACTTTGGGACACGTGCGGATCCGGCAGCTCGATCTTCATCGAGGCGTCGTCGCGGACGCGTCGCCCCGCCTCGTCGAGCGCGGTGCGGGCGGCATCCTCCTTCTCACCCATCTCGACGCGAAGACGGCCGGCCGACACCTGGGCTTCGCTTCGTCGGCCGTGCGCGATGATCTTCGGAACGCGTTTCTCCACCTCGGCCTTTCGGGCGGTGCGGGCGCGCCGCGCGAGCTTGGTCTCCGCCTCGATGCGCTGCCGCTTCTCCTTGCGCATGGCCTGGGCAGCATCGCGTTCGGCCTGGCGGGCGGCATCCTGCTCGGCGTCCAACCAGGCGCGCCACTCGGAGTACGGGCCGCCGAACACGCTCAGGGTGTGGGCGTACAGCTCGGCGGTGTCGTCCATCAGCTCGAGCAGCGAGATGTCGTGGCTGACCACGATGAGCGCACCCTTCCATGACCTGACCATCGCACCGAGCTTCGCCCGTGCATCGCGATCGAGATTGTTGGTGGGCTCGTCGAGCAGCGTGATCGGGGCTCGTCGCAGGCGAATGCCGGCGATCGCGACGAGCACCGCCTCGCCGCCCGAGAGTTCGCCGACCCGGCGGTCGAGGAACGACGGGTCGAGGCCCGCCTCGGCGAGAGTCGCCTCGGCTCTGCCCTCGATGTCCCAGTCATCGCCCACCTCGTCGAAGCGCGCCGGGTCGACGTCTCCTGCGGCGATCGCCCGGACCGCGTCGAGCGGCCGGTCGATGCCGAGCAGCTCGGCCACGCGACGATCGACGTCGAGAGTCAACTGCTGGGGCAGGTAGGCGACGTCGCCGCTGGCGAGAACGGCACCGGACGTCGGGCGGAGGTCCCCCGCCATCAGTCGGAGGAGGGTGGATTTGCCCGAGCCGTTGCGGCCGACCAGGCCCGTGCGGCCGGTGCCGAATGAACCCGACACGCCGTCGAGCGCGACGGAGCCGTCCGGCCAGGTGAACGAGAGGCGGTCGAGGGTGACCGATGCGTTGAGGGTCGGTGTTGACATGAGTGTCTCCCGGAGGTGTACGGGTGCACTGACACCGGGCATCCGGTTGCGGGGGCGTCGGAAACCGACGCCGGAAGAGGCGGATGCGGGCCGTGTGAGTCGGCGATCGTCGGGTCAGCGCGCGGAAAGAGGAGCGCGGAGGCGACGAATCAGATCAAAGGACTTCCAGACACGGCGGACAGGACCAGACGACTGTACCCGGGCGTGTCGCGCTTGCGCAACCCCGGGCGTGTCGCGCGTCCGTCCCGACATCCGTCGGGCGAGGGATGCGGTGCAGTCGCACCACGGCGTAGCGTCGGAGCATGGCCGACGACAGGATGAGCAGCAGCGAAGCGCGGATGCGCATGGGCTGGGGCGCGGGGATCGCGCTCGGCATGGGCGTCGGAGTCGCGCTCGGCGTCTCGCTGGACAACATGGGTGTGGGCATCGCGCTGGGGGTTGCGATCGGGATCGCTTTCGCTGCGGCATTCAGCGCCAAGCCAGGCACGAGATCGGGCGAGGACGGGGCGGACGCGGCATCCGATCCCGGCGGTGAAGCGGAGGGGCCATCGGATGCTGCGTCCGAGGCCGATCCGGCGCTGGAGGTGGAAGCCGATGCCCGCTTGGACATCGAAGCCGATGCGCGGCTGGAGATAGAGGCGGACGCCCCGTTGGAGGTCGAGGCGGACGCTCCGTTGGACGTCGAGGCGGACGCCGCGTTGGACCTCGAGGCGGACGCCGCCCTGGAGGTTGAGGCGGATGCCCCGCTCGCCGAGACCGCGAGCGAGGCCGATACCGACGGCGTGGCGCAGGCGGATGCCGGAGACGATTCCCGCGCGCCCGTCGACAGTCGAGGCGACGGTGATCCGGAGGGCGACGACCGGAACGGCCACGGCCCGGCGCGCTGATCAATCGGGGCCGGCGGCGTCCTTCGGCCGATCGCGCCACTTCTCCAGGAACAGTCGCACGTCGGCGAGCTCCTCCTCGGAGATGCTGTGGGTGAGTCCCGGATACACGCGCCCCGACAGCTCGGAATGGTCTGGCAGCCACTGCGCGGTCTGATCGATGAGCAGCGGCGGGATCACATCGTCGTGGGAGCCGCGCCCCCAGAACACCGGTGGCCGCAGCTCGCGCAGCTCTTCATCGCGCGGCAGTTCGCCGTGCGCCGCGT
>DATMVL010000102.1:0-3294 GCA_035563175.1 Rhodoglobus sp.
CCGCCGACGCGGAGCGCGACCTCAGCCGCGCCGAGGGCATCGCGCTGGTCGAGGCGGCGACGGCTGGGCAGGCGCCCGGCGACCCGATCGACGATGTGGAGGACGCGGCCGACCGGGTCGACGACGCCGACCCGATCGCCGACCAGGCGTCGCAGCAGTCCGACACGTTCGGCGAGCGCAGGCGGGATCCGGAGTATTGAGCACCTTCTGGCAGGTCGCCCGGCGGCCGAAGTGGATCGGCGCGCTGCTGCTCGCCCTCGCCGTGGCGGGCGCGTTCGCCGCGCTCGGGCAATGGCAGCTCGAGCGCAGCTTCAGCGGTGGTGAGCCCGAGTTCGACACCGAGCAGGTCGTCGCCCTCGACTCGGTGGCCGAGCCGCAGCAGCCGGTGCGGCAGGAGGCCTACCGGCTCGTCGAGACCGGCGCCGAGTTCGTCGCCGACGACTACGTGACCCTGTCGGGCCGGCTCGACGCACAGGGGGAGGGCTACTGGGTCGTCGGCCACGCGGTCGTGCCCGGGGGTGCGAGCCTCGCCGTGGCGCTCGGGTGGACCGCCGACCAGGATGCCGCGGCATCCGCCATCGACGAGCTGCGGGACTCGGCGCCCGACGCGGTCACCGGCCGCTACCTGCCCAGCGAGGCGCCCATCGAGTCGGACTTCGAGGCGGGGGAGCGCCGCGCGCTCGCCGTGCCCGAGCTCATCAACCTGTGGTCGCAGCCGCCGGACGGCGTCTACGGCGGCTACCTGATCGCCGCCGACGCCCCCGCGGGCCTGCAGGCCATCGACGCGCCGGCGCCCTCGAACGAGGTGTCGCTCAACCTGCTCAACCTGTTCTACGCGGTCGAGTGGGTGATCTTCGGCGGCTTCGCCTTCTACCTCTGGTACCGCCTGGTGAGGGACGTCGTCGAGGAGGAGGCGGAGGGCGCGGAAACGTAGACTAGGCGCATGCCCGTAGGCCCCCGCCCAGCCGACATCCCCAGAACACGCACGGCGGTGAAGGTCTTCAAGGTCAGCTCGATCATCACCGGCTCGTTCCTGCTGCTGCTGTGCCTGATGATGGTGTTCCGCTACGGGTTCGGCGTCGACATCGAGTTCGGCGGACCGTACGGGCTGCTGGCCCTCACCCCGAAGGATCTCATCGTCGGCGTGAACCTGTCGACGATCATCCTCATCGTGCACGGCTGGCTGTACGTGCTCTACCTCGGCGCCGACTTCGTGCTGTGGCGCCTCACGCGCTGGTCGTTCGGGCGCTTCCTGCTGGTCGCGCTCGGCGGCGTCATCCCGATCACCTCGTTCTTCTTCGAGCGTCTCGTGCCGAAGTGGGCCGAGCAGGCCATCGCCCGCACCGAGCAGAAGGAGGCGGTGCCCGCATGAGCACTCCCGACACCGACGCCAAGCCCGTCCTCGTCGTCGACTTCGGCGCCCAGTACGCCCAGCTCATCGCTCGGCGCGTGCGCGAGGCGAACGTCTACAGCGAGATCGTGCCGCACACGATCACCGCCGAGGAGATCGCCGCCCGCCAGCCGGCCGGCATCGTGCTGAGCGGAGGCCCGTCCAGCGTCTACGAGCCCGGCTCCCCGTCGCTCGACCCGGACATCCTGCAGCTCGGGGTCCCGGTGCTGGGCATCTGCTACGGCTTCCAGGTGATGGCGCAGCAGCTCGGCGGCGAGGTCGCCAACACGGGGCTGCGCGAGTACGGCGCCACCGACATGCGGGTCACCGCCGCCGAGGGGCTGCTCGAAGGGCAGCCGGAGCAGCAGACGGTGTGGATGAGCCACGGCGACTCGGTGTCCAAGGCGCCCGACGGCTTCACCGTGCTCGCCTCCAGCGAGTCGACCCCGGTCGCCGCGTTCGCCAACGACGAGAAGCGGATGTACGGGGTGCAGTGGCACCCGGAGGTGAAGCACAGCGAGTTCGGCCAGCGGGTGCTCGAGAACTTCCTGCACCGAGCCGCCGGCATCGGCGCAGACTGGAACCCCGGCAACGTCATCGCCGAGCAGGTCGACCGCATCCGCGCCCAGGTCGGCGACGCCCGCGTCATCTGCGGGCTCTCCGGCGGCGTCGACTCCGCGGTGGCCGCCGCGCTCGTGCACGAGGCGGTCGGCGACCAGCTCACCTGCATCTTCGTCGACCACGGGCTGCTGCGGCAGGATGAGCGGCGCCAGGTCGAGGAGGACTTCGTCGCCTCCACGGGCGTGCGCCTCGTCACCGTCGACGCGGTCGACCAGTTCATGGACGCGCTCGCCGGCGTCACCGACCCCGAGACCAAGCGCAAGATCATCGGCCGCGAGTTCATCCGCACCTTCGAGAACGCCGCCGAGGCCCTCGTGCTCGAGGCTTCCGCGGAGGGCGAGTCGATCAAGTTCCTCGTGCAGGGGACCCTGTATCCGGATGTCGTGGAGAGCGGCGGCGGATCGGGCACCGCCAACATCAAGAGCCACCACAACGTCGGCGGGCTGCCCGACGACCTCACCTTCGAGCTCGTGGAGCCCCTGCGCACCCTGTTCAAGGACGAGGTGCGCGCCATCGGCCGCGAGCTCGGCCTGCCCGAGCCGATCGTCTCGCGGCAGCCCTTTCCGGGGCCTGGCCTTGGCATCCGCATCGTGGGTGAGGTCACCGGTGAGCGTCTCGAGCTGCTCCGCAAGGCGGACGCGATCGTCCGCGCCGAGCTGACCGCCGGCGGGCAGGACGCCGCCATCTGGCAGTGCCCGGTCGTGCTCCTCGCCGACGTGCGCTCCGTCGGCGTGCAGGGCGACGGACGCACGTACGGGCACCCCATCGTGCTGCGGCCGGTGTCGTCGGAGGATGCGATGACCGCCGACTGGACCCGCGTGCCGTACGAGCTGCTCGCCAAGATCTCCAACCGCATCACCAACGAGGTGCCCGGCGTCAACCGCGTCGTGCTCGACGTCACGTCGAAGCCGCCGGGGACGATCGAGTGGGAGTAGGGGCGCTGAGGGTACGAGGTGCCTCGCTCCAGCTCAGACAATGAAGAAGTCCGGTCACCCCTTCGGGGCGGCCGGACTTCTTCATAACTCGCAAGTCGCGAGACACCTGGCACCCTCAGCTGACACGCGGGAGACGGGCCGCGCAACGACGAACGGCCGCCCCGGAGGGACGGCCGTTCGTGCGGGTGGTGCGGCTACTCGCGGAAGATCGCGATGAAGCGCAGGATCTCGACGTAGAGCCAGATGATCGTCAACACCAGGCCGAAGGCGGCCTTCCACGCGAAGTTGCGCGGCGCGCCCTGCTCGACGCCCTGCTTGATGTCGGTGAAGTCGAGCACCAGCGAGTAC
>DATMVL010000103.1:0-3268 GCA_035563175.1 Rhodoglobus sp.
GCTCCGTGAGGTGCAGGACCGCCTCGTCGAGATCGCGGGCCTCGTGGCCGACTCGATCACGAACGCCACCAGCGCGTTCAACGACTCGAACGTGACGCTCGCTGAGACGGTGATCGCCGACGACGTGCACATCGACGCCGCCGCCGCGGAGCTCGACGAGCTCGCCATCGACATCCTCGCCCGCCAGCAGCCGGTCGCCCGCGACCTGCGCATCGTGGTCAGCGCGCTCCGCATCTCCGCCTCGCTGGAGCGGATGGGCGACATGGCCGAGCACATCGCGCAGCTCGCCCGGTACCGCTTCCCCGACAAGGTGGTGCCGCGGTCGCTGCGCGGCACGTTCGCCGAGATGGGCCAGCTGGATGTGGGCATCGCCCGCATGCTGGTGGAGCTGCTGAAGACCGAGGATGTGAAGGTCGCGGAGGCGATCCGCAACGAGGACGACAGGATCGATGCGCTGCACCTCTCGGTGTTCGACAAGGTGCTCGGTGAGACCTGGAAGGGCGCTGCCGTCGACACGGTGGACGCGACGCTCGCCTCCCGGTACCACGAGCGGTTCGCCGACCACGCGGTGAGCATCGCCAAGAAGGTGCAGTACCTCGCGACCGGCGACTGGGTGCAGACCGAGCAGTAGCGGTTTGTCAAGGCCCTGCTATGTCGCAGGGTGAGGGCGCATACTCCCGTCAAGTCAGCGGCCTCTGTGCGCCGCGAGTCTGAACGGAGCACCACATGAGCGATCCCCTCGACGACCCGTCGTACGACCGCGAGCCGGTCGGCGGCGGAGCCGAATCAGTGCCTGACCCGGCCACCCCCGAGAACCCATTCGAGACCGAGCAGGATCTCGCCGATGACCCCGACGCCGTGGCCAACGACGACCTGCAGCAGGGAGGAACAGAGCGATGACGCTCCAGAGTGCACCCGCGGCGCAGCCCAAGTCCGAGCCGATGCCGGACCCGGACAACCTGCGGATCGACCCGGACCAGTTCACCGGTCCGATCACCATCCCGCGCGTCTGACCACCGCGGGTGACGGGCGCGACGAGCGCCCGCCATCCGCCGTGCCGGTCAGGAGACGGTGACCGCCCAGGTGACGCCGAAGCGGTCGGTGAGCATGCCGAAGCCGGCTGAGAACGCCGACGCCGCGAGCGGCTCGACGATCGTCGCGCCGTCGGCGAGACCCGCCCACGGGCCGGACAGCTCGTCGAGGCTCGGCCCGCTGAGCGCGACGAAGAACGGCTGATCGGTGACGGTCGTGCCGTTCTCACGCCGGACGACCGGTGCCGGGCGCTGCTCGCCCCCCGGGATGTCGTACGCCATGATGGCGAACCCGCCCGGCGCGACGACCTGACCGAACACGACGCGGTCGGCGCCGGGCAGCTCGGCCGGCATCCCGAAGTCGGCGTAGGTGCGGATGACGGCCGTGCCGCCGAAGACGCCGGCGTAGAACTCGAGCGCCTCCCGCGCCTGGCCGGTGAAGTTGAGGTGGGTGGTTGCGGTGATGGACATGGGATCCCTTTCGTTCGGAGATGCCATGCTCTCGACGGTTCCGGTCAGGGAACGTCCGCTACTGCGGCGAGAATCGAGGCATGCCCGTCGCCTCGTCCAGCACCACCTCCGGTCGCCTGCTCACGCTGCTCTCGCTGCTGCAATCGCGGCGTGACTGGCCGGCGCGCGTGCTGTCGGAGCGCCTCGCCGTCAGCGAGCGCACCGTGCGGCGCGACGTGGAGCGGCTGCGCGAACTGGACTACGCCATCGCCGCGACGCGGGGCCCGGACGGCGGCTACCGGCTGCAGGCCGGTGCGGAGCTGCCGCCGCTGCTGCTCGATGACGAGCAGGCGGTGGCCGTCGCGGTGGCGCTGCGCGTCGCCGGCGCGCTCGGCCTGGGCATCGAGGATGCCGCCGAGCGCGCGCTGCGGACGGTCGCCCGGCTGATGCCCGACCGGCTGGTGCACCGCATCGACTCCGTCGAACTGGCCACCGCCGCCCTCCCTGCCGACGTGGACCCGGCGGTGCTGCTGCGGATCACCGCCGCCGTCCGTGCCGGCGAGGAGCTGCGCTTCGACTACGGCGAGTCCGACGGTGCCGCCCCGGCACGCCGCGCGGAGCCGCACCACCTGCTGTTCCGGAACGGACGCTGGTACCTGCTGGCGTGGGCGCCGGACCGCGACGACTGGCGCACCTACCGCGTCGACCGGCTGCGGCTGCGGTCGCACACCGGCCGTCGCTTCACCCCGCGGGAGGTGCCGGGCGGCGATCCGGCGGCGTTCCTCGCCGCACGCTTCACGGGCGGCACCGACACCTGGCCGTGCTGGGGTGAGGCGCTGGTGCACGCTCGGGCCGCCGAGGTCGCACCGTACGTCGGCGACGGCACCGCCGAGGCGCGCGACGAGCACACCACCCGCGTACGGCTCGGGTCGTGGTCCTGGCCGGGGCTCGCGGCGTCGTTCGCGCGGTTCGACGCCGAACTCGGCGAGGTGAGCCCGGCCCCGCTGCGCCAGGCCCTCGCGGCGCTCGGCGAGCGGGCCTCGCGGGCTGCCACGGCATCCTGATGCCCGCCCCCGGATTGGGGCTGAAGACCGGGCGACCGGCCTGTTTAGGCTGGGACCGGTCCACGAAGGGGGAAGTTCGTGAGCGACCTGATGACGGCTGCGCCTGTAGCCGGTTGGTACCCCGACCCGGTGTCGGAGGAGTTGCTGCGCTGGTGGGACGGCGCGGGGTGGCGCGAGGAGACCGTGCCGAGGCCGCAGACGGCCCCGGCGGCGGCACCGCAGCCCGCGATGTCGTTCGCGGAATCGCGGTTCGCGCCCACCGCGGAGGCCGAGGCCTCCGAACCCGAGATCGTGACCATCGCGCCGATCGTGATCCAACCGGCCCTGCCGGTGCAGGACTGGCGACCGGTGCGCGTGGCCACCGCCGGAGCGTGGTCGCTGTCGTTCCTGCCGTGGATCACCGAGGTGCTCGTCGTCGTCGGCGCCATCGCCTACACGATGTCGGGCACGCTGCCGTTCGCGGTGCTGGTGCCGGCGACGATCGCCGCGATCGCGCTGCTGCTGTCGGTGGCGTTCGTCATACGGGATCGCCGGATGCTCGAGGAGCTCGGCCACCAGAAGGTGCCGAGCGCGTGGTGGGTGCTGCTCGGGCCCCTGCCGTACCTCATCGCCCGCACGGTGCGCGTGCACCAGAACGCCGGGAAGGGCGCGGGGCCGCTCGTCGTGTTCCTGCTCAACTCGGCCGCGGTCGGTGCGGTGAACGCCGCGGTGATCCTGTTCGTG
>DATMVL010000104.1:0-4752 GCA_035563175.1 Rhodoglobus sp.
TCGGCGGTCTGCTGCTCGAACCGCGGGTACCGCCCGGCGGTGTCGGCGAGCACCGAGGCGACGCCGTGACGCTCGAGCAGCTCCGTCCACGCCGGATCGTCGAAGGTGTGGCTGCGCACCTCGAAGGCGTGGCGCAGCGGACGCTCCTCCACCGGGCCGAGCCACTCCCGGCCCTCCATGCGCTCCTCGCGCTCGGTGGCGAATGCCAGCGCCTGCGTGGTGGTGCGCGGGAGCATCGTCAGGAACGCGTCGAGCACCTCCGCGTCGAAGCGGAAGGTCGCAGGCAGCTGCCACAACAGCGGTCCGAGTTTCGGACCCAGGGCGAGCACGCCCGAGGCGAGGAAGTTCGCCAGCGGCGCCCGCGCATCCCTCAGCCGCTTGATGTGCGTGATGAAGCGCGGGCCCTTCACCGAGAACAGGAAGTCGTCGGGCGTGCCGTCGCGCCACGACTGCCAGCTCGTCGGCTTCTGCAGCGAGTAGAACGAGCCGTTGACCTCGATCGAGGTCAGGTGCGACGACGCGTAGGCGAGCTCCTCCCGCTGCCGCAGCCCCTTCGGGTAGAACACGCCGCGCCAGGCCGGGTACACCCAGCCGGAGATGCCCATGCGCAGGTCGGCTGCCATGTCAGTCGTACGAGTGCTCCGGGCCCGGGTAGGCGCCCGACTCGACCTCCGAGCGGTACTCGGTCACCGCATCCGTCAGCGTCTTGCGCAGATTGGCGTACTGCTTCACGAACTTCGGGATGCGGCCCTTGGTGAAGCCCGCCCAGTCGGTCCACACCAGCAGCTGGCCGTCGACATGCGGGCCGGCGCCGACGCCGATCGTCGGGATCTCGAGCTCCTCCGTCACGCGCGCCGCCGCATCCGCCGGCACCATCTCGAGCACCACCGCGAACGCCCCGGCGTCCTGCACCGCGTGCGCGTCGGCGAGCAGCTGCTGCACCTGATCGCCGCGGCCCTGGATGACGTGGCCGCCCAGGCCGTGCTCGCTCTGCGGGGTGAAGCCGATGTGCGCCATCACCGGGATGCCCGCGCTCACGATGCGGCGGATCTGCTCGGCCGAGCGCACCCCGCCCTCGAGCTTCACCGCGTGGGCCCCGGTCTCCTTCATGAAGCGGAACGCCGTGTGCAGCGCCTCGTCGGGGCCGGTCTCGTACGAGCCGAACGGCATGTCGGCGACGACGAACGCGCGCTGCACCGCCCCGGCCACCGCGCGGGTGAGGGGGATGAGCTCGTCGATCGTCACCGGCAGCGTGGTGTCGTAGCCGAGCACCGTGTTCCCTGCCGAGTCGCCGACCAGCAGGAAGTCGATGCCGGCCTCGTCGAAGATCCCGGCCGTCAGCATCTCGTAGCTGGTCAGCCCGACGATCTTGATGCCGTTCTGCTTGGCGTTGCGGAAGTGCCGGGTCCGGACGCGCTTGACACCCTGCTGCGCTGCGTCGCTCATGCCCTCACTCTGTCAGAGATCGGGGTGGGGAGTGGTTCGCGGTAGCCTGGGAGCCGGCCGCGAGCGCCCGATCGAGCCGTGACAGAGGAGCCCATGGACAAGCAGCGCGACTTCGTTCTCCGCACCATCGAGGAGCGGGGCGTCAAGTTCGTCCGCCTGTGGTTCACCGACGTGGTCGGCACCCTGAAGTCGGTGGCGCTGGCTCCCGCCGAGGTCGAGGGCGCCTTCAACGAGGGGGTCGGGTTCGACGGCTCCGCGATCGAGGGGCTCACCCGGTCGTACGAGGCCGACGTGCTCGCGCACCCCGACCCGACGACGTTCCAGATCCTGCCCTGGCGCGGCGAGATCGACCCGACCGCCCGCATGTTCTGCGACATCACCACGCCCGACGGGCAGCCGGCCGTGGCCGACCCCCGCAACGTGCTGAAGCGCGCCCTCGCGAAGGCGGCCGACCGCGGCTTCACGTTCTATGTGCATCCGGAGATCGAGTTCTACCTGCTGAAGTCGAGCAGGGTGGAGAACGGAGCGCCCGAGCCCGTCGACTCCGCCGGCTACTTCGACAACGTGCCCGGCGGCACCGCCCACGACTTCCGTCGACGCAGCGTGCGGATGCTCGAGGATCTCGGCATCTCGGTGGAGTTCAGCCACCACGAGGCCGGCCCCGGCCAGAACGAGATCGACCTGCGCTACGCCGACGCGCTCACCATGGCCGACAACATCATGACGTTCCGCACGGTGATCAAGGAGGTGGCGATCGAGCAGGGCGTGTACGCCACTTTCATGCCGAAGCCGATCGCCGGCCAGCCGGGCTCCGGCATGCACACCCACCTCTCGCTGTTCGAGGGCGACACGAACGCGTTCTACGACGCATCCGGGCAGTACCAGCTGTCGGCCATCGGCCGGCAGTTCGTCGCGGGGCTGCTGCGGCACGCGCCCGAGATCACCGCCGTCACCAACCAGTTCGTCAACTCGTACAAGCGCCTGTGGGGCGGTGACGAGGCGCCGAGCTACATCACGTGGGGGCACAACAACCGCTCCGCCCTGGTGCGCGTGCCGCTGTACAAGCCGGGCAAGGGCACCAGCGCCCGTGTGGAGTACCGCGCGATGGACTCCGCCGCCAACCCCTACCTCTCGTTCGCGCTGCTGCTCGCGGCGGGCCTCAAGGGCGTCGAGGAGGGTTACGAGCTCCCGGCCGAGGCTGAAGGCGACGTCTGGAGCCTCACCGACGCCGAGCGCCGCGCCCTCGGCTACGAGAGCCTCCCGGCCAGCCTCGACCGCGCGCTCAGCCTCATGGAGGGCAGCGAGCTGGTCGCCGAGACGCTCGGCGAGCAGGTGTTCGAGTACGTGCTGGCGAACAAGCGACGCGACTGGGCCGGGTACCGCGCCCAGGTGACGCCGTTCGAGCTGGCCACCAACCTGGAGATCCTCTAACCGGGTCGTCCGCGATGACGCGCACCACCTCCACGCTGACCGAGCTGGCCAGGCTCGGCTTCACCGACCTCAGCGACGCCGCCGCGAGGCTCGAGGGCGTGCCCGCCGAGCTGGTGCCGGCGTTCGCGGCCGCCGCCGACCCGGACCTCGCGCTGACGCAGCTGCTGACACTGCGCGAGCACGCTGCGCAGCGGGTGGATGCGGTGCTCGCGACTCCCGAGGCCGCCCGGGCCCTGCTGCGGGTGCTCGGCGCCTCGGAGGGGCTCGGCACGTTCCTGCGCCGCCGGCCGGAGCAGCTCGACGCGCTGCTCGACCCGCTCGAGGCGCCGCTGCAGGCGGCGGAGCTCACGGATGCCCTGGTCGCCGCCGTCGAGGGGCTGCAGGGCGAGGCGGCCTGGGTCGCGCTCCGCGTGCGGTACCGGCGGGAACTGCTGCGGCTCGCCGCCTGGGACCTCGACCACGACGATCCCGCGGCCGTCGTCGATAGGGTGGCGGCGGGGCTGGCGGATCTCGCCGGCGCGGCCATGGATGCGGCGCTGGCGGTGGCACGGGCATCCAGCCGCTTCCCCGCGGAGCAGGTCGCGGCGACCCGCCTGGCGATCATCGGCATGGGCAAGGCCGGGGCGCGCGAGCTGAACTACCTCAGCGACGTCGACGTGATCTACGTGGGCGGCGGCACCGGCGACCTCGACGACACCCGCGCGATGGAGATCGCCACGCGCCTGGCGATGGACACCGCCAAGGGCATCACCGAGCTCGCCGTGGAGCCCGGTCTCTGGGAGGTGGACGCGAATCTGAGGCCCGAGGGCAAGGACGGCGCGCTGGTGCGCACCCTCGAGTCGCATCTGGCGTACTACGAACGCTGGGCGAAGCCGTGGGAGTTCCAGGCGCTGCTGAAGGCCCGTCCGCTCGCCGGCGACCGGGCCCTGGGGGCGCGTTTCGTCGACGGCGTCGCTCCCATGGTGTGGGCGATCGCCACCCGAGAGCACTTCGTCGAGTCGGTGCAGGCGATGCGCGAGCGGGTGACGGCCAACATCCCGGCCGACGAGGTCGACGTGCAGCTCAAGCTCGGCCCAGGCGGGCTGCGTGACATCGAGTTCACGATCCAGCTGCTGCAGATGGTGCACGGCCACAGCGACCCGGCGGTGCGTCAGCGCGCCACCCTCGACGCGCTCGTCGCCCTCGCTGAGCAGGGCTACATCGGCCGGGTCGAGGCGGCCGAGTTCGGCCGCGACTACCGGTTCCTGCGGCTGCTGGAGCACCGCATCCAGCTGTCACGGCTGCGGCGCACGCATCTCATGCCCCGCGACCCGGAGGCGCTGCGGGTGCTGGCGCGGGCATCCGGAGCCGCGACCACGGCCGATGGGCTGACGGATGCCTGGCAGCGCACCAAGATCGCCGTGCGCTCCCTGCACGAGCGGCTGTTCTACCGGCCGCTGCTCTCGGCGGTGGCGGCGCTGCCCGACGACGGCTACGCCCTCACCAGCGAGCAGGCGGAGGCTCGGCTCGCCGCGATCGGGTTCACCGACCCGCGCGGCGCGCTGCGCCACATCGCCGCGCTGACCGGCGGCGTCTCGCGGCGCGCGCAGATCCAGCGCAACCTGCTGCCGGTGATGCTCGGCTGGTTCGCCGACGGCGCCGACCCCGACTACGGGCTGCTCGCGTTCCGCCGGCTCTCCGACGACCTCGGCGAGGCGTACTGGTTCCTGCGGATGCTGCGGGACTCGTCGGGCGCGGCGCAGCGCCTCACCCAGGTGCTCTCCGGCTCGCGGTTCGTCGGCGCGCTGCTCGAGCGCATCCCCGACGCGGCAGCCTGGCTCGAGAACGACGCCGAGCTGCGCCCGAGGCCGCTGGCGGCGCTGCTCGACGAGGCGG
>DATMVL010000105.1:0-3744 GCA_035563175.1 Rhodoglobus sp.
GAACGGCGACGGCGTTGCCACGATCGCCGACGTCGCCACTGTGGAGCTCGTCGACGACCCGGTCACCGGCATCTCGCGGGTGAACGGCGAGCCGGCGCTGACGATCGGCATCACCAAGACGCCCGCGGGCAACACGGTCGCGGTGTCGCAGGCCGTGAACGACCTGCTGCCCGAGCTCGAGGAGGCGGTCGGCGACGGCACCGTGTTCACGGTCGCGTTCGATCAGGCGCCGTTCATCGAGCAGTCCATCGAGTCCCTGGCCACCGAGGGCCTGCTCGGGCTGGCGTTCGCGGTGCTCGTCATCCTGCTGTTCCTACTGTCGGTGCGCTCGACGCTGGTCACCGCGATCTCGATCCCGGCATCCGTGCTCATCACCTTCATCGGCATGCTCGCGTTCGGCTACACGCTCAACGTGATCACCCTGGGTGCGCTCACGATCGCGATCGGCCGAGTCGTCGACGACTCGATCGTCGTCATCGAGAACATCAAGCGGCATCTGTCGCTGGGCGAGGAGAAGCGCGAGGCGATCCTCGCGGCCGTGCGCGAGGTCGCCGGCGCGGTCACCGCCTCCACCGCGACGACGGTGGCGGTGTTCCTGCCCCTGGCGCTGGTCGGCGACATCACCGGGGAGCTGTTCCGCCCGTTCGCGTTGACCGTGACCATCGCGCTGGCCGCGTCGCTGTTCGTCTCGCTCACGATCGTGCCGGTGCTGGCGTACTGGTTCCTGGGCAACAAGACCCACAAGCACGTCGGCGCCGCGTCGTCGGTGGAGGAGAAGCCCGATCGGCTGCAGCGCGGCTATCTGCCGGTCATCGCCGTCACGATGAAGCGCCCGCTCGTCACGGTCCTCGCCGCGGTGCTCGTGCTGGGCGGCACCGTCGCCCTCGCGCCGCTGATGAAGACGAACTTCATCGGCGACAGCGGGCAGAACACGCTCACGGTCAGCCAGGAGCTCGAGGTCGGCGCGTCGCTGGAGGCGCGCGACGAGGCCGCGCAGCGCGTGGAGGAGGTGCTGCTGGACGTGCCCGGTGTCGAGACGGTGCAGACCTCGATCGGCAGCGGCGGCACCTCGCTGCGCGCGGCGTTCGGCGGTGGCGGGGCGACGACCTTCTCGCTCACCACGTCATCGGATGTCGACCAGACGGAGTTGCAGCAGGAGGTGCGCGACGCGGTCGGCGAGCTCGACGACGCCGGCGACATCACCGTGCAGGCGGCCGCCGGCGGCGGTTTCGCCTCGAGCGACATCGAGGTCGACATCACCGCGACCAGCGAGGACGAGCTGCAGGAGGCGTCGGATGCGGTGGTCGAGGCCGTGCGCGAACTGGACGTGACCGCCGAGGCGGTCAGCAATCTCTCGTCCGATCAGCCGTACATCGCCGTGGTCGTGAACCGCGACGCGGCCGCGGAGCGCGGGCTCAGCGAGGTGGCGGTGGGCGGCATCGTCACCGCCGCCATGAACCCCAGCTCGGTGGGCGACGTGGTGATCGACGAGACCACCGTCTCGATCTACATCGTGAATCCCGACCGCCCGACCACGGTGCAGGCGCTGCGCGACTTCGTCATCCCGACCGCGACCGGCCCGGTGCCGCTGTCCGACATCGCCACGGTGGAGGAGCAGAACAGCCCGTCGAGCATCGTCACGATCCGGGGCGTGCGCAGTGCGACGGTGACCATCACGCCGAACAGCGACGACGTCGGCACCGCCTCAGCCGCCGTGCAGGCGGCCCTCGACGACGCCGACCTGCCGGCCGGCGCGACCGCCGAGCTCGGCGGCGTCTCGGCCGACCAGACCGAGGCGTTCTCGCAGCTCGGGCTCGCGCTGCTCGCCGCGATCCTCATCGTCTACGTGGTGATGGTGGCGACGTTCAAGAGCCTGCGCCAGCCGCTGCTGCTGCTGGTGTCGGTGCCGTTCGCGGCGACCGGCGCCATCCTGTTGCAGGTGATCACGGGCATCCCGCTCGGCGTGCCGTCGCTCATCGGCGTGCTGATGCTCATCGGCATCGTGGTGACGAATGCGATCGTGCTCGTCGACCTGATCAACCAGTACCGCGAGCGGGGGATGAGCGTGCGCGACGCCATCGTGCAGGGCGCCTCCCGTCGTCTGCGCCCCATCCTGATGACGGCGGCGGCGACGATCTTCGCGCTCATCCCGCTCGCGATCGGCATCACCGGCCACGGCGGGTTCATCTCGCAGCCGCTCGCGATCGTCGTGATCGGCGGGCTCGTGTCGTCGACCGTGCTGACCCTCGTGGTGCTGCCGGCGCTGTACTACCTCGTCGAGGGCGCGCGCGAACGGCGCGAGGAGCGCCGGGCGGCTGCCGCGGTCGAGGCCTAGACCACCACGACCTCGACGCGCGCCAGCCGGAGCGCGTCGAGCGTCGGGTGCTCGACGGGCGCGTCGGTGATCACGCCGGCGACCTCGTCGAGGGGCAGCACCACGGAGTTCGAGGCGGCGCCGACCTTCTCGGCCGTGGCGAGCACCCACGTCTCGGCGGCCCGCCGCGCGAGCAGCCGCTTCATCGCGGCCTCGTCGGCGTCGCCGGTGGTGAGCCCCTCATCCTGATGCACCCCGGTCACACCGAGGAAGCACAGGTCGGCTCGCACCCGGGCGACCGCCTCGGCGGCTTCGGCGCCCATCGCGACGGCGGAGTGCTTGAACACCCGCCCGCCGATCAGCTGGATGTCGATGCCCGGGTGGTCGATCAGGGCCGCCGCCACCGTGGCGCTGTGCGTCACGACGGTGGCGGTGAGCGTCGGCGGCAGCTCGCGCGCGATCGCCAGCGTCGTGGTGCCGCCGTCGAGGATCACGGTGGAGCCCGGGCGGATGAGCCGGGCTGCGGCGGCCGCCACGGTCGCCTTCCCCTCCGGCGAGATGGTCTGCCGCGCCGCGTAGTCGCCGAGTGCGGGCGACACGGGCAGGGCTCCGCCGTACACCCGCTGCACGAGCCCGGCCGCGGCGAGCTCGCGGAGGTCGCGGCGGATGCTGTCCTCGGAGACGCCGAACTCCACGGCCAGGTCGCGAGCGACCAGTCGACCGTCGCGCTCGAGTCGTTCGAGTAGCAGGTCCTTGCGTTGGGCGGAGAGCGTCACTTGCCTATTCTTGCACGATCGTGCACGATGCTGCACATGACTGCACCGAAACTCATCCTCATCGCCGGCCCCTACCGCTCCGGAACGGGCGACGACCCTGCCAAGCTCGCCGCCAACCTGCGCCGGCTCGAGGAAGCCGCCTGGCCGATCTTCGAGGCCGGCCACATCCCGATGATCGGCGAGTGGGTCGCCCTGCCGGTGCTGCAGAGCGCCGGTGCCGACGGCGTCGCCCACCCGCTGGCCGCGAGCGTCATGTACCCGACCGCCGAGCGGCTGCTGCAGCACTGCGACGCCGTGGTGCGGCTGCCCGGCGACTCGACCGGTGCCGACCAGGACGTCGCGATCGCCCGCGACCGCGGCCTGCCGGTGTACTTCTCGCTCGAGGAGTTCCTCGCCGCGGCCTGATCGCCCCGCCCCTTCCGAAATGACGGAGTGCCGCACGCGCGATCCGCGCGGCGACGCCGTCGCTGAGCGTCGCTGCGGCGAGAACTCCGTCATTTCGGAAGGTCGGCTCGGCGCGGATGCGCCCGGCGAGCTTCGATCGCCCGGCCCTGAGGAACGTATGCGTCCGGCAGGATGGGCGCATGACCGAGCGCCTCATGCTGCTGGACACCGCATCCCTCTACTTCCGCGCGTTCTACGGTCTGCCCGACA
>DATMVL010000106.1:0-2605 GCA_035563175.1 Rhodoglobus sp.
CCTTGGCGGCGGCGTCGCGGCCGAGCGACGACTCCAGCGTGGGCTCGGCGGCGCCGAGCGCGACGGCCCCGCCGTGCACGCGCTGCAGCAGCCCGGCGGTCTCGAGCGCGGCGAGGTCGCTGCGCAGGGTGACCTCGCTCACACCCAGCTCGGCTGCGGCATCCGTCACCCGCACGAAGCCGCGCTCCGCGACCATGCGGGCCAGCCGCTGCCGCCGCGGGCTTTCGGTCTTCTTCGCATTCGAAACCTGCACTTTCGTTATCGTAATGGCATGCCCGTCTCCAAGCGCACCGCGGTCATGGCCGACGGCCGCGACATCATCTACTACGACGACCCCGGGTCGACGCACGAAACGGTTCCGGATGCGCGTGACCTGCCGCCCCGGCCGCCGACCGCCGAGATGCGGCAGGATCCGCTGACCGGCGACTGGATCGCCGTCGCCGCAGCCAGGCAGAACCGGGCGCACCTGCCGGCCGTCGACCCGCTCGCACCGGGCGCCGACGAGATCCCCGGCGACTACGACGTCGTCGTGTTCGAGAACCGCTCGCCCTCGTTCGGCCCCGAGCTCGGCGACGTCGACACGCTCGGCTACGGGCTCGGCCGCACCGCGCCGGCCACCGGCCGCTGCGAGGTCATCTGCTTCGACCCCGCGAGCACCGGCTCGTTCGCCGGGCTCAGCGAGGTGCGCGCCCGCACCGTGGTCGAGGCGTGGGCCGACCGCACCGCCGAGCTGTCGGCGCTGCCGGGCATCCAGCAGGTGTTCCCGTTCGAGAACCGGGGGCAGGCCATCGGCGTCACGCTGCATCACCCGCACGGGCAGATCTACGCCTACCCCTACGTCACCCCGCGCACGCAGCGGCTGCTCGCCGCGATGCAGGCGCAGGGGCCCGACCTGTTCCAGCGCATCCTCGACCTCGAATCCGCCGGCGAGCGCGTCGTGCTGCAGGGCGAGCACTTCACCGCCTTCGTGCCGTTCGCCGCGCGCTGGCCGCTCGAGGTGCACCTGCTGCCGCACCGGCACGTGCCCGACCTGGCGGCGCTCGACGAGGCTGAGCGCGACGAGCTCGCGGTGGTGTACCGCCGGCTGCTGCGCGGGCTCGACGCGCTCTACGACTCCCCCACGCCGTACATCGCGGCGTGGCACCAGGCTCCGGTCTCCATCGGCCGAGACGAGGTGCGGCTCGCGCTGCAGATCACCTCGCCGCGGCGCGCCGCCGAGAAGCTGAAGTTCGTCGCCGGCTCCGAGAGCGCGATGGGAGCATGGATCGGCGACATCCCGCCCGAGCAGGCGGCCGAGTTCATCCGACAGGGGATCCAGCGAGCATGACCGACATCCGCGACGACGTGACCGAGACCTTCGAGTCGGTGTTCGGCCAGGCCCCGCTCGGCCTCTGGTCGGCACCCGGCCGCGTCAACCTCATCGGCGAGCACACCGACTACAACGAGGGCTTCGTGCTGCCCTTCGCCATCAACCGGCGCACCGTGCTCGGCCTCGCTCCGCGCGACGACGGCATGCTGCGCATCGCGAGCGGCTTCGCCGACGAGCTCGCCGAGCTGCCGCTGGCCTCGCTCGACCCGGCGCAGCTACAAGGCTGGTCCGCCTACCCGATGGGCGTCGCCTGGGCGCTCGGGCAGTTCGGCGCCGACCTCGGCGCGGTGCCCGGAGCCGACCTCTACCTGGAGTCGACCGTGCCCGTCGGCGCCGGCCTGTCGTCCTCCGCCGCGCTGCTGTGCGCCGTCGCCGTCGCCCTGGACGAGGTCTGGCAGCTCGGCTTCGACCGCACCACCCTCGCCCGCGTCGGCCAGCTCGCCGAGAACAAGGCCGTCGGCGCCCCTACCGGCATCATGGACGAGGCCGCCTCGCTGTTCGGGCGCCGCGACTCCGCCGTGTTCCTCGACTGCCGCACGATCGAGGCGCAGCCCGTCGAGCTCGGGTTCGCGGAGGCCGGCCTCGAGCTGCTCGTCATGGACACCGGGGTGTCGCACTCGCACGCCACCGGCGGCTACGCGCAGCGGCGGGCATCCTGTGAACGCGGTGCCGCCGCCCTCGGCGTGCCGGCCCTGCGCGACGTGACCGTCGACGACCTGCCGCGCGCGCAGCAGCTGCTCGACGACGAGACGTTCCGCCGGGTGCGGCACATCGTCACCGAGAACCAGCGCGTGCTCGACACCGTGCGCACCCTGCGCGAGGAGGGCCCGCTCGCCATCGGGCCGCTGCTGGACGCCTCGCACGTGTCGATGCGCGACGACTTCGAGATCTCGGTGCCCGAGCTCGACCTGGCCGTCGAGGTCGCTCAGGCGAACGGCGCGATCGGCGCGCGGATGACCGGCGGCGGCTTCGGCGGTGCGGCGATCGCCCTCGTGCCGAGCGACGCGCTGTCGCGCGTGCAGGTCGCCATCGACGGGGCCTTCGCGGAGCACGGCTTCGCGCAGCCGGAGCAGTTCACCGTGGTGCCCTCGGACGGCGCGGGCCGCGACCGCTAGCGCCGCGCCCCGGTGCCGGCCGGCGCAGCCCGCGACCGCTAGCGGCTCGCCGGTTCGGCCCGCCGGGGCTCGCCGGTCCCGCTCAGCTGGATCACGCGCCGGTTGGACGGCCCTGCAGGGC
>DATMVL010000107.1:0-4282 GCA_035563175.1 Rhodoglobus sp.
CGCCGCCCTGCGTGCAGGGCTGTCGGACTACGAGCTCGACGAGGAGGATCTCGGCATCCTGGATGCCGCGACCGACGACCCGGACCAGATCCGGTACCTGCCGGCCCTGCCGGTGCTCGCGATCGTGGGACGGCCGAACGTCGGCAAGTCCGCGCTGGTGAACCGCATCCTCGGCCGTCGCGAGGCGGTCGTCGAGGACACCCCGGGCGTCACCCGCGACCGCGTGAACTACCAGGCGGAGTGGCTCGACCGCCGCTTCACCATCGTCGACACCGGCGGGTGGGAGCCCGACGCGAAGGGCATCAACGCCTCAGTCGCAGCGCAGGCCGAGGTCGCGATCGACCTCGCCGACGCGGTGCTGTTCGTGGTCGATGCGACCGTCGGCGCGACCGCGACCGACGAGCACGTGGTGCGCCTGCTGCGCGGCACGAAGAAGCCGGTGATCCTGGTCGCCAACAAGGTCGACGACGTGCGCCAGGAGCCGGAGGCCGCGTCGCTGTGGTCGCTCGGCCTGGGCGAACCGCACCCGGTGTCGGCGCTGCACGGCCGCGGCGTCGCCGATCTGCTCGATCTGATCATGACGGTGCTGCCGGAGGAGTCGGCGGTCGCCAAGCGCGAGATCGGCGGCCCGCGCCGGGTCGCGCTGCTGGGCCGCCCGAACGTCGGTAAGTCGAGCCTGCTCAACAAGGCGGCGGGTGAGGAGCGGGTCGTCGTCAACGAGATGGCGGGCACCACCCGCGACCCGGTCGACGAGCAGATCGAGCTGGGTGGCAAGGTGTGGCGTTTCGTCGACACCGCCGGCATCCGGCGCCGGGTGCACCTGCAGCAGGGCGCCGACTTCTACGCGACCCTGCGCACCAGCGCGGCGCTGGAGAAGGCGGAGGTGGCGGTGGTGCTCATCGACGTCACCGAGCCGATCAGCGTGCAGGACCTGAAGATCATCGACCTCGTGCTCGAGTCGGGACGCGCGCTCGTCATCGCCTACAACAAGTGGGATCTGCTGGATGACGACCGCCGCCAGTACCTGGAGCGCGAGATCGACCGCGACCTGGCGCACGTCACCTGGGCTCCGCGGGTGAACATCTCCGCGAAGACTGGCCGTCACCTGGAGAAGCTGGTGCCGGCGCTCGAGGTCGCGCTCGAGAGCTGGGACACGCGCATCCCCACCGGCAAGTTCAACGCCCTGCTGGCCGAGCTCACCGCCGAGCACCCGCACCCGGTGCGGGGCGGGCGTCAGCCGCGCATCCTGTTCGGCACGCAGGCCGCCTCGCGCCCGCCGACGTTCGTGCTGTTCACGACCGCGTTCCTCGACCCGCAGTACCGGCGCTTCATCGTGCGCCGGCTGCGCGAGGTCTTCGGCTTCGAGGGCAGCCCGATCACGGTCAACATGCGTGTGCGCGAGCGGCGGCAGCGACGGTGACCGACCAGCCCCCGACCGACCTCCCTCGGCGCCCTCACGAGCTCGGCGACGAGTGGGTGTACGGCCCGAACGGCGAGAAGTTCTGGGGCCGGTTCGGGGCGGCGGGGCTGCTGGTCTGGCACCGCGAGGCCGGGGTGCTGCTGCAGCTGCGCTCGACCTGGAGCCACTTCGGCGGCACCTGGGGGCTGCTCGGCGGCGCCCGCAAGGTGGGGGAGTCGGCCGAGCAGGCCGCCCTGCGCGAGGCCGCCGAGGAGGCGACCGTGCCCACCGGCGGGCTGCAGGTGCTGCACGAGTCGGTCGCCGACCTGGGCTTCTGGTCGTACACGACCGTCGTGGTCGAGGCGACGGAGCTCTTCCAGCCGGTGATCGCGGATGCCGAGAGCCAGGCGGTCGAATGGGTGGCGGTGGATGCGGTGGCCGGTCTGCCCCTGCACCCGGGCTTCGCGGCGGCGTGGCCGGCCCTGCGCGAGCACCTGCGGTAGGGCCGCTCTCAGGGCGTGAGGTCTTTGAAGTACCGCGCCACCGGCCAGCGCTCGAATCCCGCTGCGAGGTAGCCGGCTCTCGCGGGAGCGTGTCCCGGGTCGTCGCCGGTCTCGACCATCACCATCCGCATGCCCGCGACGCGCGCCCGTGCGAATGCGTGCTCCATGAGCATCCGCCCGACGCCTTGGCGCTGGCGCGCCGGGTCGACCGCGAGCACGTAGATCTCGCCCATCGAGTCCTCGGGGTGCAGCCTGGTGCAGACCCAGCCCACCGGCGACTCGCCGTCGACTGCCACGTCGACATTCCCCGGTTCGTCGTCGAGCACCCGGTCGAGGTCGGCGAACTGCCGCTCGCCCCATCCGTTCGGGTAGAAGGACTCGTAGACGAACGTCGGCACCGCCGCTTGCAGCAGCGGGAACACCGGTTCCCAGGCTCGCATCGAGAGTGCGAGCACCTCGTCGCGGTGCCGCGGCTCGAAGGGGATGACGTCGATCACGTTCTGAGGCTACCGAGCGGCACGGTCATCATCGGTACGAGTGCTGCGCGGGCGCCGCTCGGCGAAGCGCCCGCGCGGCTCAGTGCGCGGCCATCCCCGACGCGAGCTCGTTGACCGGCTTCGGCACGAAGAACGCGGCGGCGATGGCGAACAGCGAGATGATCGCGCCGGCCATGAACGCGGTGTGCACGCCGTTGGCGAGGGCGACGGTCTCGCCGGCACCGTTCGCGAGGGCGCTCGCCTCGCCGATGGTGAGCAGGGCGACCAGCAGGGCGGTGCCGGCGGCGCCGGCGAGCTGCTGCACGGTGCCGATGGTGGCGCTGCCGTGCGTGTACAGCTGCGGCTTCAGCGACCCGAGCGAGCTCGTGAACAGCGGGGTGAACATGAACGCGAGCCCGAGCGAGAGCAGCACGTGCAGCAGCAGCACGGTGACCCACGACGTCGTCTCGCTGTACGTGGTCATGCCCCACAGCGCTGCGCTGAGGGCGACGGCGCCCGGCACGATCAGCGGTCGCGGCCCGACGCGGTCGTAGAGGCGGCCGACGAACGGGCCGGCGAATCCGGTGAGCAGGCTGCCGGGCACCAGGATCAGGCCGCTGAAGGCGGGCTCGAGACCCAGCACGCCCTGCGTGTAGATGGGCAGGATGATGATGGTGCCGAACAGCGCGCCCATGGTGATCACCATGAGCCCGACCGAGATCGCGAAGCCACGGGCCTGGAAGGTGCGCAGGTCGAGGAACGCGCGGTCGCCGCGCTGCAGCTGCAGCTGACGGGCGATGAAGGCGCCGAGGGCGACGAGACCGACGGTGATCGGGATCGCCGGGGGCATGAGTTCGTTGCCGCCGGCGGACTCGCCGAGGCTCGAGAGCCCGAAGATCAGTCCGCCGAAGGCGAAGGCCGAGAGGATGACCGACAGCACGTCGAGCGGCAGCTTGCGGGGCTCGCTGACGTTCTGCACGCGCGCGGCGCCGAGCACGAGGGCGAGCACAGCGATCGGCAGCACCAGGATGAATATGAACCGCCAGTCGAGCGCCTGCACGATGAGTCCGCCGACGGCGGGGCCGACCGCCGGCGCGACGGACATGACGATGGAGATGTTGCCCATCATCTTGCCGCGCTCGTGCGGCGGCACCAGCGTCATGACGGTCGTCATGAGCAGCGGCATCATGATCGCGGTGCCGCTGGCCTGCACGATGCGGCCGGCGAGCAGCACCTCGAACCCGGGGGCGATCGCGGCGATGGCGGTGCCGGCCGTGAACAGGCTCATGGCGAGGATGAACACGGTGCGGGTGCTGAGCCGCTGCATGAGGAACCCGGTGGTCGGGATGACGACCGCCATGGTGAGCATGAACGCGGTGGAGAGCCACTGCGCGGTGCTCTCCTGGATCTCGAGGGCGACCATCACCTGGGGGATGGCGACGCCGATGATCGTCTCGTTGAGGAACACCACGAACGTGGCGACGAGCATCAGCCCGATGACGAGCCGGTTGCGCCGGCTGTGGTCGGGCTCGGCAGCGCCCGGCACCGCGATGGTGTCGGTGCTGGGGCCGGAGGGCAGGAGGGGGTCGGACACAGAGGTCTCCCGTTCGATGGTGCTGGATGGGGGATGCGAGCGTCCCGGCCCGCTCGGAAGTGAACGTTGTGAACATCCTGACGTATTCCCACGACATCAAAACAGCGCCGCGTAGCGGTCGCTGGTTCGCTCGCGGCGAACGCCGAGGCGCTAAGCTATCGGAGTTGCCACGGGCTGTGGCGCAGCTTGGTAGCGCACTTGACTGGGGGTCAAGGGGTCGCAGGTTCAAATCCTGTCAGCCCGACTCGATGGCCTTGGTGAGACGGCAGATCTCACCAAGGCTTCTCATGTCCGGGTGGGGCGCCCGCTC
>DATMVL010000108.1:0-3799 GCA_035563175.1 Rhodoglobus sp.
AGCGAGATCCAGCAGGAGTGGCTGGAGGGCGTCGAGACCGTCGGCGTCACCAGCGGTGCCTCGGTGCCCGAGGTGCTCGTGCAGGAGGTGCTCGCCGACCTCGCGGACGCCGGCTTCGGCCGGGTCGAGACGGTGGTGACGGCGGAGGAGGACCTGATGTTCTCGCTGCCCAAGGAGCTTCGCGTCGACGCCGAAGGCAACCCCGATGAGCGCGGCCTCGGCGGCCGCACCCGCCGCCTGGACTGGCAGGGATGACCGACCCGAGACCCCGGCCGCAGTACGGCGAGTACGCGGACGTGCCGCCGCCCCCGCCGCAGCCCGTGCCGGCGGCGGAGGCCGCACCCGCACCGACCGCACGGCCGCGGCGCACGTGGGACGTCATCCTCACCACCGCCCTGCTGCTGTGGGGTGTCGCGGACGTGGTGACCGGGTTCCCGCAGTTCGCTCGCCTCGGCGCACTGGTGCGGCAGGTCGCCGAGGTGCAGGGCTGGCCGGCGCTCACCTCGACCGAGACCGCGGACCAGGTGGGCGCGACGCTCAACGTGATCCGCCTGGTGCTGCTGGTGGTCGCGATCGTCGTCGCGCTGCTGCTGATCGGCCGCCGCCGGCTCGCGTTCTGGGTGCCGCTCGCCGCTGGAGTGCTCGCCATGCTCGTGACCGTGATCGGCGTCGTGGCCGTGCTCCTCGGCGACCCCGGCTTCACAGAGTTCCTGCAGGATCCGCCCGCGCGCTGACCGCGCCATGCGCACCCCCGCCGCCCGGCGGTGGCATGATCAGGGCAGCCGCGAACGGCGGCTGACCGAGGGGAGAGCCGGCGTGGGTGTCGCGGTGCTGCCGCGGGCGGTCGCCGCCCGGGTCATCACGAACGGCGTCGCGCGCGGCGCGTGGGCCATCAGCGCGCTGTCGCTGCTGCTGACCGTGCCGATGCTGTACGAGACCCTGCTCAGCCGCGACCTCGGTGCCGCGCTGCCGCTGCCGTTGGCGATCCTCGTGCTCATGGCCGCGGGCGCGGTGGTCGGCGCGCTGCGGCCGACGCCGGTGGTCACCGCGGTGTTCCTGCTGGTGGGCGCCGTCGCTGCGGTGGTCTACCAGGTGGTGCTGATGGATGCCGCCCCCGCACTGGTCGACGAGGCGCTGTTCGTGCTGAACCGGCCGGCCGTCTCGCTGGTGCTGGTGGGCGTGCAGTCGAGCAGCACGCTGACCGCGGTGTCGTGGACGCTGGTCGGGTACCTCATGTCGGCCGGCGTCGGCTTCACGGTCGCCGGCATCACCGGCGGCACCGTGCACCAGGGGTGGGGACCGGCGCTGATGCTGGCGCTGTATGTCACGTCGTACGTCGTGCTCGGCGTGATCCAGTCCCGGTTGCGGCGGCTGGTTCCCGACTTCGCCGCGCTCGAGGAGGAGACCGGCCGGCTCGGCGTCGAGGAGAATCTGCGGGCCCGGCTCACCGCCACCATGCACGACACCCTGCTCAACGACCTCGCGCTGGTGCTCAACGCACCAGACGAGCTCGACGACCGGATGGTCGAGCGGCTCCGCGCCGACGTCGGCAGGATGACCGGCAGCGAGTGGCGCGCCTCGGCGGACGTCGTGGTCGACGACCAGGACGTCGAGCTGCGCAACCGCATCACCCGGCTCATCGGCGACCTTCAGTGGCGCGGTCTCACCGTGCGGGTCACCGGCAGCGGCCCCGGCATCTACCGCCTCGACCCGGAGGTGGCGGACGCGCTGGTCGACGCCGTCTCGGCGGCGCTGGAGAACGTGCTGCGGCACTCCGGCACGAACGTGGCCGAACTGGACCTCGCCTACGACGACGAGCGCATCACCGTGCTGGTCAGCGACGAGGGCGTCGGCTTCGACCGCGACGGCGTGCCCGACGATCGGCTGGGCCTCCGCGGATCCATCGAGGAGCGGCTGCAGCGGGTCGGCGGCTCGGTGCGGGTCTGGTCGACGCCCGGTGCCGGCACCTCGGTGATCATGTCCGTGCCGGTGCTCGAGCGCATCGGCCCCCGCGAGGGCAGCCATGGGTAGCCGCACCATCTCGGTGTCGGCGCAGCAGGCCGATCCGCTCAGCTGGTTCATCGGACGCCTCGTGCCGCTGTCGTTCACGGCACTCGGCCTGCTGTACGGGATGTTCGCGATCGCGACGACCTGGACCGCGACGTCGGAACCGTGGGTGCAGCTGATCGCGCTCGCGATCTGCAGCGGTTCCGGGTTCTTCGTGCACGTCGTCACCCGTCCGATGCGCCGACCGTTCGACTGGCGGCGGGCCTCGGTCGCCCTGCTCGGCTCAGTCGCGGGCATGCTGCTCTCGGCGGTGGGCTACGCCGGCGGAGGGATGACGCTGGACCGCTGGTGGGGGTCGGCGGCGCTCGCACTCAGCATCGCCGCCCTCGGCCCGTACCTGCCGACCGCGCAGCTGCTCGCGCTCGGCGGCTCGGCTACCGCGGTCGCGACCGTGGGGTCGGTGCTCGTCCTGCAACCAGAAGGTCCCGGCACCGTGGTCGCCGCGTTGCTGATCGCGTACCCGGCCGCGCTCGCCGTGATGGCGACCGCCGTCTTCGCGTACTCGGTGGTGAGCGCAACCCTGCCGCTGCTCGAGTCGCCTTCTCGGCTGATGGCGGTCGGCCAGACCGTGCGCGACGAGGTCGCGTCCGAGCTCGAGCGGGTGACGCTCGCTCGGCTGACGGCTCGGGCCGCGCCGTTCCTCGCCGGGGTGGCGGATTCGGGCCGCATCACCGCGGCGGATCGCGCGCTCGCCGGGCAGCTGGCCCGGTACCTCCGGGACGAGCTCGTCACCCAGTCGAACCTGAGCTGGCTGGACTCGGTCGCGGCGAAATCCCGGCTCGTGGTCGTCGACCCGGACCGGCGTGCGCGCACCATGAACGACGCCCAGCGCACCGCGCTGCGGGCGATGCTCGACGCCATCCTCGAGACACCGGGCATCGACAGCGGCTCGCTGCTGATCGACCTGCGCGCCGCACCTGACGGCGCGACCGCCGTCGGCGTCAGCCTCGACATGGCGCTGCCGGAGGGCCGGCGCATCATGCACCTCGCCCCGTACGTGCTGACGCTCGGCACCGCCGTCGACGATCTCACCGTCGACAGCGCCGAGCACCTGCGGGTGTCGTTCCGGGTGCCTGCGGACGACGGCAGCACCGGCCGCTGAGGCTCTCGAAGCGACCCGCGCGGGCTCCCTTCGAGCCGATAGGGAGCGCTAGTTGCCCGAGTGCCCGGCCGAGCCGAGCTGCTGCGTCGCCTCGACGACGCGCTTCGCCATGGCCGACTCGGCGGTCTTGCCCCAGGCCCGCGGGTCGTAGACCTTCTTGTTGCCCACCTCGCCGTCGACCTTGAGGAACCCGTCGTAGTTCCGGAGGACGGTGTCGGCGATCGACCGGCTGAACGCGTACTGGGTGTCGGTGTCGATGTTCATCTTCACGACGCCGTTGGCGACCGCGGTCGCGATCTCCTCGTCGGTCGAACCCGATCCGCCGTGGAAGACCAGGTCCAACGGCTTCGGGCCGGTGCCGTACTTGGCGGCGAGGCCGTCCTGGATGTCCTTCAGCAGCTCCGGCCGCAGACGCACGTTGCCCGGCTTGTACACGCCGTGCACGTTGCCGAACGTGAGTGCAGCCATGTACCGGCCGTTCTCACCCATCCCGAGTGCTTCCACCAGCTGGGCCGCGTCGTCCAGCGTCGTGTACAGGTGTTCGTTGATGTCGTGGCTGACGCCATCCTCTTCGCCACCGACGACGCCGATCTCCACTTCAAGAATCGCGTTGATCGCCTTGGTGCGCTT
>DATMVL010000109.1:0-7897 GCA_035563175.1 Rhodoglobus sp.
CGGCGACACGACGTTGCTGCCGCGCGTGCTCGAGGCCGTGCGCGGGAACTGGCTGGTGCTGCCGGCGGGCGCGGCCGTCCCGCACACGCTCACCCACATCCGGAACCTGGTCGACGCGGTCGAGCTCGCCCTCACCGGCCCGCCCGGCACCTACAACGTCGGCGACGACGGCGACGTGCTGCTCGCCGATGTGCTGCGCGAGTTCCTCGACCGGCGCGGCCGCGCCGACGTGCGCATCGTCGACCTGCCCTACCGGGCCGCGTTCGCGATCGCCGGGTTCGCCGAGCGGCTGCCGAACCCGCGGCTCACCCGGTACGCCGTCAGCCAGCTCGGCCTGGAGCGCACCCTCGACCTCGGCACCGCGCGGCAGCGGCTCGGCTACCGGCCGACCGCCACGAGTCTCGCGGGCGTCGAGGACTGGTGAGACAATCGGGGGGATGGCTCACGATCACGCCGCACCCTCGGGTCGCGGGCGGATCGCCGTCGCACTCGCGATAACGACTCTCGTGCTCATCGCCGAGGTGATCGGCTCGATCGTCACCGGCAGCCTCGCCCTGCTCGTCGATGCGGCGCACATGCTGACGGATGCCGGCGGTCTGACGATCGCCCTGGTCGCGGCGTCGCTGACCCGGCGTCCGCCCACGCAGCGGCGCACCTGGGGGTGGCGCCGCGCGGAGGTGCTGGGCGCCACCGCGCAGGCGGCCGTGCTGCTCGCGGTCGGCGTCTTCGTCGTGGTCGAGGCGGTGCAGCGGCTCTTCGCGCCGCCCGAGATCGACGGCGGGCTGCTCGTGCTGTTCGGCGTGCTCGGCCTGCTCGCCAACATCGCCTCGATGGCGGTGCTGTTCGGCGGCCGGCGGTCGAACCTGAACTCGCGGGCCGCGTTCCTGGAGGTGCTGAACGACGCGCTCGGCTCCGTCGCCGTCATCGTCGCGGCGATCGTGATCGCGGTGACCGGCTTCGCCTACGCCGACTCGATCGCGGCGCTGCTGATCGGCGCGCTGATCGTGCCGCGCGCGGCCCGGCTGCTCAAGGAGACCGCCGACGTGCTGCTGGAGTCGACCCCGCGGGGCGTGGACCTCGACGCGGTACGCGGGCATCTGCTCGAGGTGCCGCATGTGCTCGCCGTGCACGACCTGCACGTGACGCAGATCGCGACCGGGCTGCCGGTGCTCACCGCGCACGTGGTGGTCGACGACGAGTGCTTCTACGACGGGCACACCGCCCGCATGCTCGACCAGCTGCAGCACTGCGTCGCCGAGCACTTCGAGGTGCAGATCGAGCACTCCACGTTCCAGCTCGAGCCCGCGGGTCACGGCGCGCACGAGCATCCGACGCACGACTGAGGCTCAGGCCTTCCGCACCACCAGCGACTGGTACGCCGGGATCAGCACCTTGCGCCCGTAGCGCCGCGACACCACCTCGAACGGCCGTCCGTCGCCCACCAGCAGGTGCACGATGCGGGCGAGCTCCGCCTTCGCCAGCGGGCCGCCCAGGCACAGGTGCCGGCCGGCGCCGAACCACAGCTGCCGGTTCTGGGGGATGTACTCGCGGTCGACCCGGAACCCGCCCGCGACGTTGTTCGCCGTCCAGGTGAGCACCACGATGCGCTCGCCCGCCCGCAGGGTGCGGCCCCCGATGTCCAGATCGGCGAGCACCGACCGGCCGATGATCGGCGCGGGGGAGGTGACGCGCAGCGCCTCGCGCACCGCGCCGTCCAGCAGCTTCGGCCGCGCGATCAGCCGGTGCTGCTCGCCCGTGTCGTAGAGCAGCGCTGCGGTGCGGGCCATCGCCGACGCGGCGGTCTCGGTGCCGGCGACCATGAGCAGCGTCGACAGCCCCTTCGTCTCCTGCAGGCTCAGACCCAGGTCCCGGCACCGCCCGATGACCGTGTTCCCGGATGCGGTGGGGAACGCCGCGTCGATGTGCCCGGTCAGGCGCTCCACGATCGCCTGCGCGCGGGCGATCTTGTGCGGCGGCAGCACCGTGTCGGCCGTCGTGCCGAGCGCCGTGGACGCGAGCTCCTCGCCCGTGACGAAGATCTCGCGGTAGGCGTCGTCGCCCCGCGACCCGTCCACCGGCATCCCGAGCAGCGTCACTACCATCCGGCCGACGAGCACTCGGCTCAGGTCGGCGAGGTCGAGCTCGTCGCCGGCCTCGAAGGCGAGCCGGGCATCCGTCAGCCGGGTGCCCCAGGCGGCGTCGACGAACGCGTCCGACGTGCGCTCGGTGAAGAGTTCGCGGCTGCGGGTGCGCAGGTCGTGGTGGCCGGGCCCGTCGAAGAGGTCGTAGACCCAGTCCCCGAGGATCTGCGCCCACAGGTGCCCGACGCCGCCCTCGCTGAGCAGGGTGAAGTGCTCGGGGTCGTTGAGCACGGCGCGCGCGGTGCGCGGGTCGGCGGTGATCCAGCCGAGGCCCGGCACCTTGAGCAGGGGGCGGGCGAGGGTGCCGAGCCAGTTGAGGAACGGCAGTGCCGGCCGCGCCGCGCTCAGCAGCCGGTGCTCGTGGGCGATCGCGCTGCGGCCGATGCCGTCGAGCAGCGGGTTGAGCACGCGCTCGCGCCGCGGCGCGACGAGATCCTCGGCTACGGGCACCGGCCCAATCTAGCTACTCTGTCGCCCATGGAGAGCGTCGGGGCACGGTACCGCCGTCTGTTCGGGCAGGGGCGCACGACCGAGCGACTGGTGTTCTTCAGCGACGCCGTCTTCGCCATCGCCCTCACCCTGCTGGTGATCGACCTGCGCGTGCCCGAGGGCCATGATGCGCGGTCGGCGTGGGAGGTCATCGTCGCGCTGGTGCCGAACTTCTTCGCCTACGTGATCTCGTTCGTCATCATCGCGCTCAACTGGATGGGCCACCACCGCAAGTTCACGGTGATCGAGCGCTGGGACGGGCCGTTCATCTGGCTCGACTTCCTGCTGCTGTTCCTGGTCGCGTTCGTGCCGTTCCCGACGAGCCTGCTGAGCGAGTACGGCGGCGAGGTCGCCTCCGTGGTCCTGTACGCGAGCGTCGTCGGGTTGCTGAACCTGGTGCAGCTGGCACTGTGGGCGTATGCCTACCGGCACGGCTTCATGACCTCGGACGTGGACGCCCGGCTGTACCGGTACGTTCGCAACTCGCTGCTCGTGGTGCCGGTGGTGTTCGGCTTCTCGATCCTGCTCGCGCTGTTCGTCGACGCGACGCTCGCGATGTACTCCTGGTTCCTGCTGTTCCCGGCGGGCCTCGTGCAGGGGGCGCTGGAGCGGCGTGCCGCTCGGCAGCCGGCGGACTGACCCGGCACTCGCCTCAGTCGAAGTCCATGCTGAGCTTGCGCAGCAGCGCGCTCAGCCGCTCCTGATCGGCGCGGGACAGGCCGGCGAGCAGCACCGACTCGGCGTCCAGCAGGGTGCTGATCGCCGCATCGACGCGGCTGCGGCCCTCGTCCGTCATGGTGACCAGGATGCCCCGGCCGTCGTTCGGATCGGTGCGGCGCTCGACCAGCCGCCGTGCGACGAGGCGGTCGATGCGGTTGGTCATGGTGCCGCTCGTGACCAGGGTCTGCTGCAGCAGCGACTTGGGGCTGAGGGTGTAGGGGGAGCCCGCGCGTCGCAGGGCGGCGAGCACGTCGAACTCCCAGGTCTCCAGATCGGATGCGGCGAAGGCGGTCCTGCGCGCCCGCTCCAGGTGCTTGGCCAGCCGGTCGACGCGGCTCAGCACCTGCAGCGGCGCGAAGTCGAGGTCGGGGCGCTCGCGCGTCCACGACCCGACGATGCGGTCGACCTCGTCGCTGTTCAACACCCGCCCATCTTGGCAGGCGCCCTCCACGCCGATGAGGCGCCACTTCCGACCACGCGAAGCGAGAGCGGGCCGTCGCAGGTGGCGCCTCATCTTCCCGCTGCTCGACGAGGCGCCACTTCGGACCGGGCCGGGCGGGCATCACCCGTCGCAAGTGGCGCCTCATCTTCGAGGCGCGATGCCTGGCAGACTGGGACGGCCATCCGCCTTGGTGTAACGGCAGCACGACAGCCTTTGGAGCTGTTAGGACCAGGTTCGAATCCTGGAGGCGGAGCCGATCGCGCTACGAGCCCGGCATCCGGCGCACCAGCGCCTCCGCCGGAGCCGGCCGCGCGAGCAGGTATCCGGATGCCGACGTCACCCCGGCCTCACGCACGATCTCGAGCTGCCGTGGCGTCTCGATGCCCTCGGCCACGGTGCGCATGTCGAGCGCGCGGGCGAGGTGCACGATGGCGTCGAGGGTCGCTCGGCCCCTGAGCGTCTCCGCCTCCGCCACGAACGACCGGTCGATCTTGAGCACCGACACCGGCAGCGAGGACAGCCGCGCGATCGAGCTGTAACCGGTGCCGAAGTCGTCGATCGCGACTCGCACCCCCTCGGCTGCGAGGGTGCGCAGCGTACGCACGGCAACGGTCTCGTCGGCCAGGACCGTCTCGGTGACCTCGACGCCCAACCGCTCCGGTGCCAGTCCGGTGTCGGCCAGCACCTGCAGCAGGTCGTCGGCGACGCGGGAGGTGCTGAACTGCCGGCCCGAGATGTTGACCCACACGGTGAAGTCGGGGATGCCCACCCACCGCGCCGCCTGTTCCGCCGCGATGCGCGCCACGTGCCGGCCGAGCAGGTTGATGAGGCCCGCGTCCTCGGCCAGCGGGATGAAGGTGCCGGGGCTGATGCTGCCGCGCACGGGGTGCGTCCACCTGGCGAGCGCCTCCACGCCGCGCGCCTCGCCGTGCTCCAACGAGAACAGCGGCTGGTAGTGCACCGCGATCTCGCCGCTGGTGAGCGCCGCCCGCAGATCTCGCTCGAGCCGGATGCGCTGCAGCAGATCCTCGTGCGCCTCGGAGTCGAACCAGGCGAAGCGGTCGCGGCCGGCGTCCTTCGCGCGGTACAGCGCGACGTCGGCGTCCCGCAGCAGCGTCGACGTCTCGCTGGAGTCGACGGCCGATGCGAGCCCGATGCTGACCGTCGTGGTGACGGTGTACCCGCCGAGCGTCACCGGCTCGCGCAGCTCGCGGAGCAGCCGTTCGCTGAGCGCCTGCACGGCGTCCGGCTGCAGATCCTCGACGAGCACGACGAACTCGTCGCCGCCGAGGCGTGCGGCGATGCCGGCGCGGCCGACGATGCGCTGGATGCGCGCGGCGATCTCGACGAGCAGCGCGTCGCCGACGGCGTGGCCGAGCGAGTCGTTCACCAGCTTGAACCGGTCGAGGTCGAGGAACATCGCGGTCACCGGCCGTCCCTCGGCGGATCCGCGCGCGAGCCGCGCGGCGGCGACCCGTTCGAACTCGGCGCGGTTCATCAGATCGGTCAGGCCGTCGTGGGCCGCCTGATAGGCCAGTTCACGCTGCGCGGTCTCGGCGAGCCGCAGCGCCTCGTCCGCCTCGGTGCGCGCCCGCCGCTCGGATTCGAGCAGCCGTTCCCGCTCGATCTCCTTCGTGCGCCGCTCGGTGGCGTCCTGGAAGTACACGAGGATGCCGTGACTGCTGGGCTGCGCTCGCACGTCCAGCCACAGGTCGAGCGGCGCGGGGTAGTACGCCTCGAACTCCACGGGGACGCGCTCGTCCATCGCCTTCGCGTACGACTCCCGGAACAGATCGCCGGCGTCCGGGAAGGCGTCCCACAGGATCCGGCCGCGCAGCGCGATGGCGCTCGCCCCGAGGATGACCGCGGCCTGCTTGTTGAGGTAGGTCACCCGGTACTCGCGGTCGAGGATGATGAACCCGTCGCTGATCGAGTCGAGCATGACGCCGAGCATGGCGTCGGCCTCGCGGCTCTCGGTCACGTCGATCATCACGCCGGTGACGGTGGTCTGCTCGGCCTCGTCGTCGATGATGCCCGTGACGCGCGAGAGCACGTGGTGAGTGCTGCCGTCCTCCATGATGATGCGGTAGACGTCCTCCACCTGCGTCGGCCGCGCGAAGGTCTCCAGCACGCGATCGTGGTCGTCCGGATGCACCATGCTGCGCCAGACCTCGAACGCGTCGGCGGCCGGGTCGGCGGCGAAGATGGATGCCGCGGTGCGATCCCAGGTCAGCTCGAGCCGCGCGGGGTTCCAGCGGTACAGCCCCACGCCGCGCGCGGTCGGCGACGGCAACTCGGGACTCATCCTTCGATCATGTACCAGGAAGCGGGTACCGCGCGCACGGCAGAATGAGCACATGACCGATCAGCGCCTCGCCGTCCTCGTCCTCGCCGCCGGACAGGGCACCCGGATGCGATCCTCGCGCCCCAAGGTGCTGCACACGCTGGCCGGCCGGTCGCTCATCGGCCACGTGCTCGCGACGGCCGCCGAACTGCAGCCGCAGCACGTGGTCGCGATCGTGCGGCACGAGCGCGAGGCGGTGGTGTCGACCGTGTCGGAGCTGGCGCCGAACGCGGTGATCGTCGACCAGGACGAGGTGCCCGGCACCGGCCGTGCCGTCGAGCTCGGGCTCACCGCCCTGCCGGCGGACTTCGACGGCGATGTCGTGGTGGTCTCCGGCGACGTGCCGCTGCTCGACGCCGCCACCCTCGCCGGGCTGCTCGAGCAGCACCGCACCGCCGCGGCCGCGGCCACGGTGCTCTCCGCGGTGATGGACGACCCGACCGGGTACGGACGCGTCATCCGGACCGCCGAGGGGCTCGTGGACCGCATCGTCGAGCACAAGGATGCGGCGCTCGACGAGCTGGCCGTCGCCGAGGTGAACTCGGGCACCTACGTCTTCCGGGTGTCGCCGCTGCGCGAGCAGCTCGCGCTCGTCACCACCCAGAACGCGCAGGGCGAGAAGTACCTCACCGACGTCGTGAAGCTGCTGCGCACCGCCGGGCAGGCCGTCGCGGCGCTGCCGGTGCAGGAGGGCTGGCGCGTCGCCGGCGTCAACGACCGGGTGCAGCTCTCCGAGGCCGCCCGGCGCATGAACGACCTCATCGTGCGCCGCTGGCAGCTCGACGGCGTCACCGTCGACGACCCAGCCAGCGTCTGGATCGACGCCGACGTCACGCTGGCCGAGGACGTGCACCTGCTGCCCGACGTGCAGCTGCGTGGCGCGACGAAGGTGCAGCGCGGCGCGACGATCGGTCCGGACACCACGCTCGTCGACACCGAGGTGGGCGAGGATGCGGTGGTCAAGCGAACCGACGCGACCCTCGCTGTGATCGGGGCGCGGGCATCCGTAGGCCCGTGGTCGTACCTGCGTCCCGGCACCTACCTCGGGGCGGACGGCAAGATCGGCACCTTCGTGGAGACGAAGAACGCGCGCATCGGCAAGGGCGCCAAGGTGCCGCACCTCAGCTACATCGGCGACACCGAGATCGGCGATCACACCAACATCGGCGCCGGCGCCATCACCGCGAACTACGACGACGTCGAGAAGCACCGCACGATGATCGGCTCGCACGTGCACTCCGGATCGCACACCGTGTTCGTCGCCCCGGTCACCGTCGGCGACGGCGCGAAGACCGGTGCCGGCACGGTGGTGCGCAAGGACGTGCCGCCGGGGGCCCTGGCGATGACGGTCGCACCGCAGCGCAACGTCGAGGGGTGGGTGCAGGCCAACCGCGCCGGCACCGACAGCGCGAAAGCGGCGGAGGAGGCATCCGAGTAGCCCGGTAGACTGGCGCGCGACGAAGGGCGGCGTGTGAGCGAGATCACGACCACTGGGCAGAAGCGGTTGGTGCTGGTCTCGGGTCGGGCGCACCCGCAGCTCGCCCTCGACATCGCGGCGGAGCTGGAGAGCGAACTCGTGCCGACCGACGCCCGCACCTTCGCGAACGGCGAGATCTACGCCCGGTTCGACGAGAGCGTGCGCGGCACGGACATGTTCGTCATCCAGTCGCACACCAGCCCGATCAACGAGTGGCTCATGGAGCAGCTGATCATGGTCGACGCGGCCAAGCGCGCTTCGGCCAAGCGCATCACGGTGGTGGC
>DATMVL010000110.1:0-3724 GCA_035563175.1 Rhodoglobus sp.
CGTCCTTGCCCGGCATGAGCGACACGAACGCGCCGAACGTGGCGATCTTGACGACCGTTCCGAGGAACCGCTCCCCCACCTCGGGGTTGATCGGGTTGCCGATCGCGAGCACCTGGGCGCGGGCGGCCTCGGCCGAGGGACCGTCGACGGCGCCGATGTAGACGGTGCCGTCCTCCTCGATGGAGATGTCGGCGCCGGTGGCGTCCTGGATCGCGTTGATCGTCTTGCCCTTGGGCCCGATGAGCTCGCCGATCTTGTCGACCGGGATCTGCACGCTGATGACGCGCGGCGCGGTGGGCGCCATCTCGTCGGGGGCGTCGATGGCCTGGTTGATGACCGAGAGGATCGTCGTACGAGCCTCCTTCGCCTGGGTCAGCGCGCCGGCGAGCACCGAGGCGGGGATGCCGTGGAGCTTCGTGTCCAGCTGGATGGCCGTGACGAACTCGCTGGTGCCCGCGACCTTGAAGTCCATGTCGCCGAGCGCATCCTCGGCGCCCAGGATGTCGGTGAGCGCCGCGTAGCGGGTCTCACCGTCGACCGTGTCGGACACCAGGCCCATCGCGATGCCCGCGACCGGGGCGCGCAGCGGCACACCGGCGTTCAGCAGCGACAGGGTGGACGCGCAGACCGAGCCCATCGAGGTCGAGCCGTTCGAGCCGAGCGCCTCGGAGACCTGACGGATCGCGTACGGGAACTCCTCGCGGCTGGGCAGCACGGGCACGAGCGCGCGCTCGGCCAGGAAGCCGTGGCCGATCTCGCGTCGCTTCGGGCTGCCGACACGACCGGTCTCACCGGTCGAGTAGGGCGGGAAGTTGTAGTGGTGCAGGTAACGCTTCTTCGTGACCGGGCTCAGCGAGTCGATCTGCTGCTCCATCTTGAGCATGTTCAGCGTGGTGACGCCCAGGATCTGGGTCTCGCCGCGCTGGAAGATCGCGGAGCCGTGCACGCGCGGGATGACCTGCACCTCGGCGTCGAGCGCGCGGATGTCGCGCAGCCCGCGGCCGTCGATGCGCACGCCCTCGGTGAGGATGCGGCCGCGCACGATCTTCTTGGTGACGGCCTTGTAGGCGGCGCTGACCATCGGCGGGATGTCGCCGCCGAGCTCGCCGCGACCGACCCGCTCGTGGATCTCGGCCTTCACGCGCTCCTTGAGGGCGTCGTCCTGGTTCTGACGATCCTGCTTGTCGGCGATCTGGTAGATGCGCGACAGCTCGTCGTAGGCGATGCCGGCGACGGCGTCGTACGCCTCCTGGCTGTAGTCCAGGAAGGTCGGGTAGTTCTGGATCTCCTTGGCCGACTGGGCCGCGAGCTCCTCCTGGGCCTTCACCAGCTGCGCGATGAACGGCTTGGCCGCATCGAGGCCCTGGGCGACGACGGCCTCGTCGGGCTTGGTCGCACCGGCCTGGATGAGGTTCCACGAACCCTCGGTCGCCTCGGCCTCGACCATCATGATCGCGACATCCTCGGTGCCGTCGTCGTTACGGACGACACGGCCGGCGACGGTGAGGTCGAACACGGCCTCCTCGAGCTGGCTGGCCTTCGGGAACACGACCCACTGGTCGCCGATGAGCGCGAGGCGCACGCCGGCGATCGGGCCGCTGAACGGCAGGCCCGAGATCTGGGTCGACGCGGAGGCGGCGTTGATGGCCAGGGCGTCGTAGAACTCGTCGGGCGCGATCGACAGCACGGTGATGACGATCTGCACCTCGTTGCGGATGCCGTCGGCGAACGACGGGCGCAGCGGCCGGTCGATGAGACGGCAGACCAGGATGGCCTCGGTGCTCGGCCGACCCTCGCGGCGGAAGAAGCTGCCGGGGATCTTGCCGGCGGCGTACGAGCGCTCCTCGACGTCCACCGTCAGGGGGAAGAAGTCGAAGCCCTCACGCGGGTGCTTGCTGACGCTGGTGGCGCTCAGCAGCATGGTGTCCTCATCCAGGTACGCGGCGACCGCGCCCTGGGCCTGCTGCGCGAGCCGGCCGGTCTCGAACCGGACGGTGCGCTTGCCGAAGCGGCCGTTGTCCAGCACGGCTTCGGCGAATTTGATCTCGGGACCCTCCAAGGGGTTCTCTCCTTTGTTTACCGTCGCCACCCCTCGTGGGTCGCGACTCTCCAAGGAGCAGGTCGGCGCAGAAGAACGCATCCGGCGCAGGCAGATCAGCCCCAGAGGGGGCTGAAGCCCTGGTCAACAGTGAAAGAACACCGAACCCTGTTCGGGGATCCACCACCGGTGACCAGCTTCGAGCCATGCTGCTCCGATCCCCGAGCCTACCAGGCGGGCTTCCGCAGGCCCTAGAGCGCGCCGAGCAGCGCCCCGATCTGGGGTACCGGGTCGCCGACCGGGCGCACGACCACCGTGTCGGCACCCGCCGCCCACAGCATCCGGATGACCGCAGCGGCCTCGTCGGGGCGGCCGGCGGCGATCACCGCGTCGTCGCGCTCGCCGCCGAAGAAGCCGTCGAGCACGCCGCGCACCGTGGCGCCGACGTCGTCGCCGACCGCGAGGTGGGTGAGCACCACGAGCTCGAACGGGTCGCGGTCGGCGGCGTTCCGAGCGGCGGCGAGCTCGGCCGGGCCGGAGCCCTCGACCAGGATGATGCCGTCGGCGAGCCGGCCCGCGAGCGCCGTCGACCGCGGACCGGTGACGCCGGCCAGCAGCGGCACCGGCACGGCGGGCGGATGCACGAGTCCGACGTCCCGCAGGTGCAGGGCGCGGCCGTCCATCGTGACCCGCTCGCCGTCGAGCAAGCCGCGGACGGCGGTGAGCGTCTCCCCCAGCAGGGCGAGCGGCGAGGCGGCCCGCACCCCTGCATCCGCCATCCACTCCTGCACGCCGTTACCGAAGCCGGGCACCAGCCGGCCCGGGTGCAGCCGGGCGAGGGTCGCGAGCTCCATCGCGGCGAGCACGGGGCTGCGCAGCGGCGTGGGCATGATGCCGATGCCCACCCGGACGCGCTCGGTCACCGCGAGCACCGTCGACGCCGCCGCCACGCCGCCGCCCCAGCCCAGATCCTCGACCACCCACACGTCGTCGGCGCCGGCATCCTCGACCGCGCGGGCCGTCGCGACGAGCGCCTCGGGCGGCAGGTCGCGGTCGATCATCACTCCGAGCCGGGGCATCCCCTCACCCTACGAGTACGCTCTGACCATGGACGAGAAGACGCCCGAGACCAGCGCCGCGGACGAGACCAAGCGCCGGTTCCGCGAGGCGCTCGAGCGCAAGAAGCAGGGTCAGCAGAGCCGGCCGGGTCACCTCGACGGCGGTTCGGCCGTGCACGACGCCCACGGCAAGGCCGGGGGCAAGCGGGAGTTCCGCCGCAAGAGCGGCTGATCGCCGGCGGTCACTCGCAGAGCGGCAGCAGCTCGCAGACCAGCGGCGGGTCGGGCGTCTGCGTCGGGGTCGGTGTCGGCTCGGGTTCCGGCTCGACGGGCTCCTCGGTCGGCGGGGCCGTCGGCTCAGTCGTCGGGGTCGCGGTCGGCTCCGGCGTGGGCCCGGGCTGCTCGGTGTGCGCCGGCTGAGGCGGCTCGGGCTGCGGACCGACCGGTGCCGGCGGTGTGCCGGGCGCTGCAGGCCGGCGCTCCGGCGGGCTCGACCCGCGCTCGGGCAACGGCAGGGTCGGCAGCGGGATCGCCTCGTCGGTCGGTCGGGGCGCCGGCGGGTCGGCGATCGCGGTCGCCGTGATCGTGGGATGCGGCAGCGGCGGTTCGGCCTCGGTTCCGGCCGTGC
>DATMVL010000111.1:0-3088 GCA_035563175.1 Rhodoglobus sp.
CGTCGCCCCAGTCGGTGGTGTAGGTCGCGAACACCTGGCCGTCGGCGGTCAGCGTCACCGGGCTGAAGCCGGCATCCACCTCGACCAGCAGCTGCCGGATCGCGCCGTTGATCGTGTCGTGATCGGGCCCGCCGAGCACGACGCCGACCAGGGTGATGGTCTCGCCGGCGACCACGTGGTCCTGCGCGAACAGCAGGCACGCGCCCGACTCGTCCAGCGTGCCGGTCTTGATGCCGTCGATGCCGTCGACGCCCAACAGCTCGTTGCGGTTCTCCACGGTGCCGTAGCCGGGGATGTCGATGGATGCCCTGGACACGATCGCCGAGACCACCGGGTCGGCGATCGCCAGCTTGCCGAGCGCCACGAGGTCGCTCACCGAGCTCAGGTTCGACGGCGACATGCCGGTCGCGTCCACCACGCCGGTCTGCGCGAAGCCGTGCTCGGAGAGCCACGCGTTCGCAGCGCCGACGTACGCGTCGAGCGAGCCGAACGCCCAGGAGGCGAGCGACTCGGCGTAGTTGTTCGCGGACTCGAGGAGCATGACCTCCATGACGTTGCGCTGCGTCATGACCTGGCCCGAGGCGACATCCGCGACGACGCCGCCCTCGCTCAGCAGCCGGTCGTAGAACCCGAGATCGGCCTCGCCGAAGGTGATGCCGGGCCCCGGATCGTCGGGGCCGAGCGGTTTCGCCGACAGCACCACGAGCGCGGTGACCACCTTGGTGATCGACGCGATCGGCAGCGGGTCGCTCGAACCGCTGCTGGCCAGCAGACCCGGGTAGCCGACCGCGCCCACGGCCGCGGCGCCGTATCCGGGCAGGGTGACCGGCGGCGCGGCCGCCTGCGGCAGCGGGGCCGCCTGCACGGCGGGCGGTGCGGCCTGCACGGGGGCGAGCAGCGTGATCGGCAGGTAGAAGACGGTCGCCAGCACCAGGGCGAGGCCGCCGAACACGACGATGCGCCGACGCCGGTAGACCTGCTTGCGGGTCAGCGGGGCGCTCGGCACGCCGTCATGCTACGACAGCGCCGTCTCGATTCAGGCGAGCCCGCCGTCGACGGAACGGCGCGGCGGCGACACGTCCTCCGGCACCAGCACCTCCGTGCGCTCGTTCAGGCTCTCGCCGCGGAAGAAGGGCCGCGACTCCGCGAAGAACGACCACACGATCATGAGCACCACGCCGACGGCGAGCGAGCCGATGCCGATGACGAACACGCCGCCCACGCCGAACAGCACGGTGTACCCGTAGTCGGCATCGAACATGTCGATCGCCGAGAACACGAACGCGGCGGTCAGCAGCAGCGCGCCGACCAGGGGGAAGACGAGGCGGAACACCACATTGCGCGCGGACTGGAACAGCGTGCGGCGGAAGAACCAGACGCACGCGAACCCGGTGATCGCGTAGTAGAACGCGATCGCGAGCCCGAGCGACAGGATCGTGTCGGCCAGGAAGTTCTCGCTGACGATCGTCATCCCGACGTAGAACACGACCGCGACGACGCCCATCACGATGGTCGAGAAGCCGGGCGTCCGGTACCTCGGGTGCACGGTGCCGAAGCGCTTCGGCAGCGCCTTGTACACCGCCATCGCCAGGGTGCCGCGCGCGGTCGGCAGGATCGTGGTCTGCGTCGACGACACGGCCGAGACCATCACCGCGATGACCAGCAGGATGCCCACCGGGCCGAGCAGCACGTCCTTCAGCGCGAGGAAGACATCCTCGGCGTTGTCCTCGTTGGCGAGCCCCAGCCCGGTGTCGCCTAGACCGGCGTAGGCCATGGCCGCCACGGTCACGCCGACGTAGGTGACGAGCAGGATGACCGTGGAGAGGATCGCGGCCCGGCCGGGGATGCGCTGCGGATCCTTGGTCTCCTCGTTGAGGGCGAGGCAGGTGTCCCAGCCCCAGTAGATGAACAGCGCGAGCAGCACGGCCTCGACGAACCCGCTGAAGTCGCCGAACGCGAACGGGTTGAACCACTCCCAACTCGGCGCGGTCGCGCCTTCCGGCGCCTGGCCGGTGGCGATCGCGACGATGACCGCCACCACGAAGACGGTGAGGGCGAGGTACTGGATCGCCAGCAGCACGTTCTGCAGCTTCTCGCCGATCTCGAGCCCGCGCCAGCTGATGAAGGTCATGAGGGCGATGAAGGCCACGCCGGTGGCGGTGACGATCGCCGTGTTCTCGGCGAAGGGCGGGTACACGAGCAGCCAGAAGTACACGGCGCCCACCTGGGCCAGGTTGGCCAGCACGACGATGCCGGCGACGGCGACGCCCCAACCGCCCATCCAGCCGACCCTCGGCCCGAACGCCTTCGTCGCCCAGGTGAAGGTGGTGCCGCAGTCCGGCACCGCCCGGTTCAGCTCCCGGTAGGCGAAGGCCACGAAGAACATGGGCACGAAGGCGATGATGAACGCGATCGGCGCCTGCGCGCCGACGGCGAGCACGACGAATCCCAGCGTCGCCACCAGCGAATAGACCGGTGCCGTCGAGGCCAGCCCGATCACGACCGAGCCGAACAGCCCCAGTGTGCCGGTGGCCAGTCCCTTGCCGTCCGTGCGCTGCGTCGCGGTGGTCATCGTCGATCCTCCTCGGTTCCGAGGCGAGCCTAGACCGACCGAGCGGCATAGGGTCGACGGGGTGAGGTGCGTGCCGTTCGAGCCGACCGCCATCGCCGCCTACCCGTCGCGGTCGGCGTGGGATGCGGCCGCAGCCGAGCTGGTGGCCACCATGCTCGAGCGCTGGCGGCTCACCGCGCTGCTGCCGTTCACCGGCGGCGAGGGCGGGTCGGTGCTCGCGGTGCGCACCGCCGACGGCGGCGATGCGGTGCTCAAGGTCGGCTATCCGCACGTCGAGGCCGTCGACGAGGCCGTCGGGCTCGAGGCGCTCGGTGCGGCGCTGGCGCCGCAGGTGCTGCGCCAGGATGCGTGGACCTGGTCGCTGCTGCTCGAGCGGGTTCGGCCCGGCACCCCGCTCAGCCTCGTCGAGCTGCACGCCGACGAGGCCCTCGGCATCGCCATGGAGCTGCACCGGCGGCTGCGGTCGGTGCGGGTCGCCGTGCGGCCTCTCGCCGAGGTGATGCTGCCCTTCGTCGA
>DATMVL010000112.1:0-5046 GCA_035563175.1 Rhodoglobus sp.
ACGGGCGGCTCAGCGCGTGCTCGACGCCGCCGGCCGCCATGTCGGTGATGGTGTCGTCGTAGTTCACGTGGATCGACGGGTCGATGACCGCGTGGCCGAACCACTCGACCATCTCCCACAGCGCCGCCGCCGCCAGCGCCATGCCGACGGTGAGGACGAGCGCGGTCGCCCAGCTCGGCCGCTCGGGCAGCGGGATCACGCGCGAGCGCCCCAGCAGCAGGACGAGCATCACGCCGATGACGCCGGTGCACACCAGGTGCACGACCAGATCCCAGCCCGGCACGGTGGTGTACAGGTCGACGATGTTGCTCCACGCCGCCACCAGCACGGTGACGCAGAACAGCAGATCGAACGCCGCGGGCACCGCCAGGAACCGGGGCAGCACCAGGGCGGGCAGAGCGAGGGCCGCGATGCCCGCGTCCGTCGGCTCGAACCAGATGAACGCGACGACCACGGCGAGCGCGCCGAGCACCCGGGCGGCGTCGGCCGCGAATGCGACCGCGCCCTGCGGGGGCCGCAGGAACGCCTCGATCATGCCGGCATCCGCACGACCGCCTGCACCGGGAGGTGGTCGGATGCCCACCCGCCGTCGATCGGAGCGTCGCGGATGCCGGCGCGCGTCACGCGCACCTCCGGCGACACCAGGATCCAGTCGATCCGCGGCCCGGGACCGGGGCGCCGGTAGCGGGCGTAGGTTCCCCACGGCGGGGTGAGTCGTTCCCCGGCCGCCGCCCAGGCGTCGGCGAGCGCGCCTCGCGTCGTGAGTTCGCGGACGGTGGCCGAGCGGTCACCGGCGTTGAGGTCGCCGGTCACGATCGCCGGCAGGCCCCGCTGCTCGACGATGCCGCGGATGATGCGCGCGCTGTTGCGCCGCGCGCGTGTCGACGCGACATCGAGATGCGTGTTCAGGGCGAGGAACCGGGTCGAGGTCGTCCGGTCGCGGAACTCCGCCTGCACCAGGATGCGCGGGAACGCGCTGCCCCATGACCGGGTGCCCGCGACCTCCGGCCGGGTGGACAGCGCGGACTGCCGCCAGTCGAGCAGTTCGAGCCGCTGCGGATCGAAGAACAGCTGGCAGCCCTCGTCGCCGCCGAGCTTCGCCCGTCCGGTGCCGATGGCGTCGTGGCCGAGTGCATCGCGGACGAACTCGGCCTGGTCTGGCAGCGCCTCCTGCACGGCGAGCAGCGCGGGCCGCTCCGTGCGCAGCAGCGCGGCGAGCCGCGGGGCTCGCACGTCCCACCGATCGGGGTGGCGGCGGCGCAGGTGCGGCACCCGGCGTCGGACGTTGAGGGTCATGACATGCAGCTCCGGTGCCGTCGTCTCGCCGACCAGTGCCGCCCCCATCACGGGGTCATCGTAAGCGTCGCTCCTGGGGGTTTCCGCGGGTTCCGCTCCGAGCCGGGAACGGCTACGCCGGCTGCCGCCGCACCGCGTCGATCGCGCGAGCGCCGAGAATGAAGGGGTGGAGCCGTGGGAGATGCGCGAGTGGTACGCCGAGTACCTGGACGCGCTGAACCGGCACGACCTCGACGCGATCCACTTGCTGCTCGGGCCGGCGGTGCGGCGCGCGCACCTGCCGGGTGGAGCGGACGCGTGGGTCGACGATCTGGCCGAGCTGTTCCACGGCTTCCCCGACTGGCGTTGGCGCCGCATCCAGCTCGTCGTGGAGGACGACCGCATCGCGGCGCACCTGCGAGCGAGCGGCACGCACACCGGCCCGTTCCTCGGCGTGCAGCCCACACGCACGCACCTGAACGTGGCGGAGTACTCGATGCTGCGGGTGGCGGCGGGCCGCATCGTCGAGTCCTCGGCCTCGAGCGACAACGCCGCCCTCGTCGCGAGCCTGCGGCCCTAGGTCACGACCGGCCCGGGTTCACGACCCAGGCGGCAGGTCCACGAACCGCGAGAAGTGCCCGTGGAAGCCGACCGTGATCGTGCGAGTCGGGCCGTTGCGGTGCTTGGCGACGATGAAGTCCGCCTCGCCCGCGCGCGGGTTCTCCGCCTCGTAGGCGCTCTCGCGGTGCAGCAGGATCACCATGTCGGCATCCTGCTCGATCGAGCCGGACTCGCGGAGGTCGGAGAGGGCGGGCTTCTTGTCCGCGCGCTGCTCCGGGCCACGGTTCAACTGCGAGATCGCGATGACCGGCACCTCGAGCTCCTTCGCCAGCAGCTTCAGCGCTCGCGAGAACTCGCTGACCTCCTGCTGACGCGACTCGACCTTCTTGCCGCTCGTCATGAGCTGCAGGTAGTCGATGACGACCAACTTGAGCCCGACCCGCTGTTTGAGCCGACGGGCCTTCGCACGGATCTCCACGAGCGTCATGTTGGGGCTGTCGTCGATGTAGAGCGGAGCGTCGTTGATGCGGCCGCGGGTCTGTGCGATCGTCGTCCAGTCGTTGGCGTGCACGGTGCCCTTGCGCATGTGCTGCAGCGGAACGGATGCCTCGGCCGAGAGCAGACGCATCGCGATCTCGCTGCGCCCCATCTCGAGCGAGAACACGATCGTGGGCATGTTGTACTTGATCGCGGCGGAGCGCGCGATGTCGAGGCCGACCGTCGACTTGCCGATGGCGGGGCGTGCGGCGATGATGATCATCTGGCCCGGGTGCAGGCCGTTGGTGAGCTCGTCGAGCTCGGCGAACCCGGTCGGCACGCCGACCATCTGGCCGTCGCGTCCGCGAGCCGCCTCGATCTCGTCGATCGCGCTCGTCACGGCGTCGGTGAGCGGTACGTAGTCCTCGCTCTCGACGCCGCCCGTGACGCCGTAGATCTCGGCCTGGGCGTTGTTGACGAGGTCGACGACCTCGCCCTCGCTGGCGTAGCCCATCTGCACGATGCGGGTGCCCGCTTCGACCAGCCGGCGCAGCACCGCCTTCTCGGCGACGATCGACGCGTAGAAGCCGGCGTTGGCAGCCGTCGGCACCAGCGAGGTGAGGGTGTGCAGGTACTCGGCGCCGCCGGCCCGGCTGAGCTGACCGGTCTTGGTGAGCTCGTCGGAGACGGCGATGACGTCGGTCGGCTCACCGTGCGAGTAGAGCGTGAGGATCGCGTCGAAGACGACCTCGTGCTTCGGGATGTAGAAGTCGACCCCGCGGACCGTCTCGATGACGTCGGCCACCGCATCCTTGCTCAGCAGCATGCCGCCGATCGCGCTCTGCTCGGCGAGCAGGTCGTGGGGCGGGATGCGGTCGCCGCGGCCCTCGGCGCGCTGGTCGCCGGTGGCGAGGCCCAGATGAGCGATGGACAAGCGGTATCCCTCCCCGATGATCGACGGTATGCCTCAGTTGTAGCCACGCGCGCCGACACTCCGCCTGCGCTGGGTCCGGGCGTCCCCCTGCGTGGCACCGGGGCTGCCCCACAGTACGGATGGGCGGATCGGCGCCTCAACCGGCCCTGTGGATGACGCTGTGGGAAACGCGGGCGAAACGCCGGACGGCGTGTGGGGAAGGTGTGCAATTCGCTGTGGAAACTCGGGGTGCCTGCGGTGATAAACCGCTTCTGACCTGCGTTTCAGCGTTCCACACCGTGTGTGTAGAAACATGTTTGAACTGCTGCTTGAGGGTTGCCCGTCCGCAGGCATCCCTGTGTACAAAAGCCCCCTTAACGGGGAACGGCGACGGGTCCGAGACCCGTCGCCGCCATCCCCAATGCGGGGGTGAATCGGTACTACTTCGCGGCTACGACCTGCAGCGAGATCGTCGCGACGATGTCGTCGCGCAGCCGCACGGTCGCCTCGTGCTCACCGGTCGCCTTGATCGGCGAGGTGATCTCGACCTTGCGCTTGTCGAGCTGGCCGATGCCCGCGGCGGCGACCGCGTCAGCGACATCCGCCGGCTTGACGGAGCCGAACAGGCGCCCGCCCTCGCCGGCCTTCACGGTCAGCTTGACCGGGTTGGCCTGCAGGCGGTCGCGCAGATCCTGCGCCTCCTCGAGCGTGGCGTGCTCGCGGGCGACGCGGGCGGCCTTGATCTGCTCGATCTGCTTCTCGCCACCGCGCGTCCACGCCACCGCGAAGTTCTGCGGGATGAGGTAGTTGCGCGCGTAGCCGTTCTTGACGTCGACGACGTCTCCGGGCGCACCGAGGCCGGTGACCTCGTGCGTGAGGATCAGCTTGGTCATGATGCTCCTTAGCGGCCCGAGCCCGCGTACGGCAGCAGGGCCATCTCGCGGGCGTTCTTGACGGCCGTCGCGATGAGGCGCTGCTCCTGCACGGAGACACCGGTGATACGGCGAGCGCGGATCTTGCCGCGCTCGGAGATGAACTTGCGGAGGGTGGCGACATCCTTGTAGTCGATGACGCCGACCTTGATCGACTTGGCCGGGGCGGCGTTCTTGCCGTCCTTGCCCTTGCGGATCGGCTTGCGGCGGTCGCCGCTGCTCTTTCCTGCCATGGTGTGTTCCTTAGATTCTCAGCGCCGGATCAGAACGGCGTCTCGTCGTTGTAGCTGCCGGGGGTGTTCCAGACGTCGCCGCCGGCCGGCGCGCTGGCCGCCCAGGGCTGGTCGGCCACCTGGCCGCGGGAGGCACCGCCGCCACCGCCGCCACCGGAGGAGGCGCGGGTGACCTGCGCGGTCGCATAGCGCAGCGACGGCCCGATCTCGTCGATCTCGAGCTCGATGCTGGTGCGCTTCTCGCCTTCCTTCGTCTCGTACGAGCGCTGCTTCAGGCGGCCCTGCGCGATGACGCGGCTGCCCTTGGTGAGCGATCCGGCGACGTGCTCGGCGAACTCACGCCAGCAGGACGCGCGCAGGAACAGCGCTTCGCCGTCCTTCCACTCGTTCGTCTGACGGTCGAGGGTGCGCGGGGTCGAGGCGATCGTGAAGTTCGCCACGGCCTGCCCGCTCTGCGTGTAGCGCAGCTCGGGGTCGCTGGTGAGGTTGCCCACCACGGTGATGATGGTCTCGCCGGCCACGGCCTACTCCGCGTCCTTCGCGTCGGCCTCGGGGGCCGGCGCCGACTCAGCGGCGGCTGCCGGAGCAGCGGCGGCCGGAGCAGCAGCCGCGGGAGCGGCCTTCGGGTTGGCGGCCTTGCGGGCGGCCTTCTCGT
>DATMVL010000113.1:0-2973 GCA_035563175.1 Rhodoglobus sp.
CGAAGGCCGACAAGAAGGCCGCGAGCAGCCGCGCGGCCGACAGCGACGCGATCACGAACATCAAGAAGCGCTGAGCTCCGACCGCCGGTACGCCGCGCGCCACAACTCCGCCTGAACCGATTCTCAGGGAGCGGCGAGCGCCCGGGATTCCGGGGGCTGCCGCGGCCCGAAGCCCGGCCGAGGCGGAGTTGCGGCACGCCGGGAGCTACCGCACGGTCACCTTGATCTCCTTGGAGGCCGTCGCGCCGGCGGCGTTCGCGAACTCGGCGACGTAGGTGTACGTGCCGGGCGCGCGGCCGACGATCGCGGTCGACGCGTGCTGCGCATTCGGGGATGCCGCGACGAGCGCCTGATCGTCGATCAGCACGCCGTTCTCGTACAGCCGGTACGACGTGCCGTTCGTGCCCCACCACAGGTCGGCGGTGACGACGTAGTTGCCGTCCTTGTCGCGGTTGTCGTGCGAGAGCGCGGGGCGTGCGGGCGCGGCATCCCTCACCCTCACGGTGACCGACGTGGTCGCGGTCGTTCCCGCCGCGTTGATCAGCTCGCCGGTGTACACATACGTGCCGTTCGGCTTGCCGGCCACCTGGACCGTCGCGACCTGCGCGTCGGGCGAGTGCGGATCGAGCAGCTGCGTCGAGATCGGCTCGCCGTTCTCGTAGAGCCGGAACACCGACCCGTTCACCCCGTGCCAGAGGTTCATCGACACGGTGAACGCGCCGTCGTGCAGGCCGTTGTCCCAGCCGCTGTCGGACGACAGGATGCCGCGGCCCGGTGCCCGGGTGGCGCCCTCGTCCTCGAACACGAGCAGCTGCGCCGACTCGGCCGTGACGAGACCTGCGTGGTTGACCGCGCGCACCGTGAGGGTGTGGGCGCCCGCGAGTCCCGCGAGGTCGATGACCTCGCCGGGCGCGACCGGCTCGCCGTCGAACGCGATGTCGAGGTTGCGCACGCCCGACTCCGGGTCGTCCGCGGCCACGTCGACCGTGAAGACGGCCGTGTCCGGCAGCAGCGTGCCGTCCGCGGGCACGCCCGACACCACCGGGGCGGTGTCGTCGCCGGGTCCCGACGGGGCACCGGTCACCGCGATCGAGGGCAGAGGTGCGGCATCCATCCCGTCCCCGATGAAGAAGCTCGGGTGCGGGGGCTGGTTGTAGCCGGTGTTCTGCCACGCGACCGCGACGCGGTACTGCATGTCGTGCATGAGCGTCGGGATGCGCAGGTCGGTCTCGTCGGCGGTCGAGTAGATCCGCAGCTCGGACGAGTCCGCCGAACGCCACACGATCTCTTCGCGCCAGTCGCCGAACAGGTCGGCCTGCAGGTTCGGCGTGCCCTTGGTGGAGTTGTTCGACAGGCCGTCCGCCTCCAGCAGCAGCTCCGAGGTCTCGGTCTCCCAGTTCCACTTGCGCACCGTGCCGACGCCCGTGCCGGTAGAGGCATCCCAGTCATGGTCGACGATCTCGCGGAGGGGGTCGCCGTCGAACCACGCCAGGAAGTTCGCCGCCGGGATGTTCTCGGCGATGAGCTCGCCCGACGCCGACTTCAGCTGCCCGACGGGCGAGTTCCACTCCGCCGACCCGCCGATCGCCCAGCCCTCGGCGCCCGCATAGCGGGGGTCGATGTCGCCCATCGCGGCCCGGCCGGTGTCGACGGTCGCCGGGATGTCCCACAGGATCTCGCCGGTGCGAGCGTCGCGGTAGCTCGCGCCGCGGTTGCCCGACGAGCCCATGTTCTCGTGGGCCGCGAACACCTCGAGGCCGGCGCGCGACGGGTCGAAGTCCGACACGTGCAGCGCGTCGCCGTGGCCGAGACCCGTCGAGTACAGCAGCTCGCCGTCGTCGTCGATCGTCGCCGATCCGAAGACGACCTCGTCCTTGCTGTCGCCGTCGACGTCGGCCACCGAGAGCGAGTGATAGCCCTCGCCGTACAGGCCTTCGGCGCCCTCGTCGTTCGAGTCGATGACCCAGCGCTCGTGGAGCTGCGCACCGTCGAAGTCATAGGCCGCCACGACCGCGCGGGTGTAGTAGCCGCGGCTGAAGACCGCGCTCGGCCGCTCACCGTCGAGGTACGCGACGCCCGCGAGGAACCGGTCCACCCGGTTGCCGTAGGCGTCTCCCCACGCGCCGACGTCGCCGCGGGCGGGCGTGTAGTCGACCGTGTCGATCGCCCCGCCCGTCTCGCCGTCGAACACCGTGAGGAACTCGGGTCCGGTGAGGACGTAGCCCGAACTGTTGCGGTGATCGGCGCTCGCGTTGCCGATCGGCTGACCGACGCCGTCGATCGTGCCGTCGCCGGTCTTGGCCATGAGCTCGGCCGAGCCGTCGCCGTCGAAGTCGTACACCATGGCCTGCGTGTAGTGCGCTCCGGCACGGATGTTGGCGCCGAGGTCGATGCGCCACAGCCGCGTGCCGTCGGCGCGGTACGCGTCGAGGAGCACGTTGCCGGTGTAGCCCGCCTGCGAGTTGTCCTTCGCGTTGGACGGGTACCACTTGACGACGTACTCGTACTGCCCGTCACCGTCGAGGTCGCCGACGCTGACGTCGTTCGCCGAGTAGGTGTAGGGCTGGCCGTCCTTGGTGTACGCGTCCGCGGGCTTCTGCAGCGGCAGCGATGCGTACGCCGCGGTCTGCACGCCGAAGACCTCGGTCTCGGTCGTCTCGACCTCGCTCAGCACCTTCGTCACGAAGTACGTCGAGTCCGCCGTCCCATCGGCGTCGAGCAGGTTCGTCGAACCCGCGATCGGCTCGTCGGTGATGCGCTCGCCGTCGCGGTACACGTGGAAGGCGACGGATGCCGGATCCGTGCCGAGCAGGCGCCAGGTCACGAGGTTGCCCGATTCGGTGCGCATCGCGTGCGGCGCACGGTCGAGGTACTCGGCCTGACGCTGCAGCACGGTGACGGCATCCGTCTCGAGCTGCTCCGAGTCGGGGCCGGAGCCGCCGGCGTTCACCGCGACGACCGTGTAGAAGTACG
>DATMVL010000114.1:0-5012 GCA_035563175.1 Rhodoglobus sp.
CCGGGCGGTCGGTCACCGTCGCCGTCGTGCTCAACCGCGTGCCGCCGGGCGCCGTCGACGACGTGCTGCCCGACCTGCGGGGGATGCTCGCCGCCCGCGGTCTCGGCGACGCCCCGGCCTTCGTGATCGAGGAGCAGCCGCTCGACACCCTCGGCATGCTGCCGCCGGCCGCCGTCGCCGAGCCGCTGCGGTGGCTCACCGCCATCGCCGGTGACCGCGCCGAGCGCACCCGCATCGCGGCGCGCACGCTCGGCGGCACGATCGCCGACCTCGACCGCCGGGTGGCCGCGATCGCGAGTGCGCGGCAGGATCAGCTCGACTGGATCGAGCGCACCGAGGCGATGGCCGCATCCCGATACGAAGCGGCGCTGGATGCGGTCGACGAGGCGACGAAGGACGGCGCCCTGCTGCGCGGCGAGGTGCTCGCCCGCTGGCAGGACTTCGTGGGCACCTCCGACGTGTTCCGCTCGATCGAGTCGTGGTTCTCGCGCACCCGGGACAGCGTCACCGCGTGGTTCACCGGCAAGCCCGCGCCCGTCGTCGAGGTCGAGACGCAGATCGAGAGCGGGCTGCACGCGGTGATCGTCGACCAGGGTGGCCGCGCCGCGGCGGCGGTGTGGGCGGAACTGCAGCGCAGTGCCGCCGGCCGCCGCATCGCCGAGGCCGACCCGGCACTGGTGTCCGAGACCGCGGGATTCCCCGACGCGGCGGCGACGATGATCCGCGACTGGCAGGGCTCGCTGCTGAAGCTGGTGCAGGACAACGCCGGCAACAAGCGGGTGCGCGCCAGGGTGCTGTCGCTCGGCCTCAACGTGGTGACCGTCGCGCTGATGGTCGTGGTGTTCGCCTCGACCGGCGGCCTCACCGGCGGCGAGGTGCTCATCGCGGGCGGCTCGGCGGTGGTGGGGCAGAAGCTGCTCGAGACGATCTTCGGCGAGGATGCGGTGCGCCGCCTGGCCGCGGAGGCCCGGCGCGACCTGCAGCGGAAGGTCCGCGCGCTCTTCGACGCCGAGCGCGCACGGTTCACGACGGCGCTCGCTCCCATGCGCTTCGGATCGGCGCCCGAGTCGCTGCGGCGGGAGTCGAAGACCCTGCTCGAAGACGTCGCCCGCGCGGCGGACGCACCGTGAGCCGCTCGCTCGACGACCGGCTCGCCGCCCTCCGCACGATGCGGTCGAGCGGCGAGGGCCGCATCCCGGCCGAGCTCGTGGTGGCCGCCGACGTGCTGCTGCAGCGCGCCGAGGAGCGCCGCGGCCGCTCGCCGAACTTCACCGTCGTGGGCCTGTTCGGGGCCACCGGCTCGGGCAAGTCGAGTCTGCTCAACGCGCTGGTCGGCGCCGACGTCGCGCGCACCCACGTGCGCCGCCCGACGACCTCGCAGGCGCTCGCCGTCACCTGGGAGGCGAACGGCGCGGTCGAGCTGCTCGACTGGCTCGACGTGCGCGAACGCGTCGTGCAGGAGCGGCCGATCGATCCGCGCGCCGGGCAGCTGGTGCTGCTCGACCTGCCCGACTTCGACTCCGTCGAGCAGGGCAACCGCGCCGTCGCCGAGCGCCTCGCCGGTCAGGTCGACGCGCTGCTGTGGGTGGTGGATCCGCAGAAGTACGCCGACGACGTGCTGCACGCGCAGTTCATCGCGCCGCATGCCCGGCATGCCGAGGTGACGCTGCTGGTGCTCAACCAGATCGACCTGCTCGCACCCTCGGACGTGCCGCACGTGGTGCGGTCGCTGCGCGAGATCGCCGCCCGCGACGGCATCCCGAAGGCGCGCGTGCTGTCGGTCAGCGCCCGCACCGGCGACGGCATCGCCGACCTGCGCACCGCCCTCGGCGACCTCGCCGCCGCCCGCAGTGCCCGCGACGCCCGGCTCGCGGCCGACCTCGCCACCCTCGCCGGGAGGCTGCCAGACCCCGGTGCTCCATCGAAGATCAAGCAGGGGGCGCTGACGCGTCTGCGCGACGACGTCGCCGTCGCGGCCGGAGCCGACACCGTCGCCGCAGCGGTCGCGAGTTCGTACCGCAAGCGCTCCGCTCAGGCGACCGGATGGCCGCTGGTCTCCTGGATCGCGCGGCTGCGCGCCGACCCGCTGCGCCGGCTCGGGCTGGCGGTGCGCGGCGCGCAGCGCGATCCGGCGGTGCACCGCACGAGCATGCCGCCGATGAGCTCGGCCGCCGAGGCGCGGCTGTCGCTGGCCGTCCGCGGGTTCGCCGACACGGCATCCGAGGGCTTGACCGAGTCGTGGCGGGCTGGCGTGCGCAGCGAGAGCGAGCGTTCCCTGACGGCGTTGCCGGATGCCCTGGACCAGGCGCTCGCGGGCACGCCGCTGCCTGCGCGCGGGTCGTGGTGGTGGCCGATCTTCACCGTCGTGCAGTGGATCGCGCTGCTCGCCGGCCTCGTCGGCGTCGGCTGGCTGCTCGCCGCCGCGCTGCTCCCCACCTTCGGCTTCCCGCCCGTCGAGGTACCGCGGATCGAGGGGTGGGCGGTGCCGACGCTGCTCATCGCGGGGGCGGTGGTGCTGGGCATCCTGCTCGGGCTGCTGGCTGCGCTGCTGTCGGCCGTCACCGCCGCGTCGCGCCGGCGGCGGACGCGGCAGCGCCTCGGCAAGGCGATCGACGGGGTGGTGCAGCGGCTCGTGGTCGAGCCCGTCGAGGCCGAGCTGCAGCGAGCGCGGGCGTTCGCGGCGGCGAGGGCGACCGCCGGCGGGTGATTCAGGCCTGGGAGACGGGCGAGATCACCAGCTCGTCGACCCGCACGTGCACCGGCGCATCCATCACGAAGCGGATGGCGGCGCCGACGTCCTCCGGGCGCAGCATGACCGACCGGGCCGCGGCATCCGGAACCGTCGGTCGCATCCCGAGGAAGTCGCTGTCGACGTCGCCGGGGCACAGGTGGCAGGCCCGCACGCCGGCTGCGGCCTCCTGCGCGTTGAGGCTGCGGACCAGCGTCGCGAGCGCCGTCTTGCTCGCTCCGTAGGCGACGCCCGCGGCGGGCTGGAAGGTCCATCCCGAGTAGGAGGAGACCACCACCACGACGCCCGCGGTCTCGCGCAGGGCGGGCAGTGCGGCATCCAGCACCCGCACCGTGCCGATCAGATTCGTCTGCATGATGCGCTCGACGTCGGCGATGCTCTGGTCAGCCCAGGTGCGCTGCGGACTGTTGAGGCCGGCCGAGTGCACGACGCCGTCGAGGCGGCCCCACTCGGCGAGGATGCGGGCGACCGACGGTGCGGTGTCGTCGACGCCGACATCGAGCGGCGCCGTGAGCGCCTCGCCGCCGGCGGCTCGCACGAGCTCCGCGGTCTCGTCGAGCGCCTCTGCTCGGCGGCCCGAGAGCGCCACGCGCCAGCCCGACGCGGCGAGGGCCTCGGCCGCGGCGCGACCCATGCCGGAGCCGGCGCCGACGATCCAGGCGACGCGGGCGGCAGCATCCGTCATGATGGAATCGTACGTTCGGGAGGCAGCGCATGCTCATCGATCTTCGCGACCGGGTCGTGGTCGTCTCCGGCGGTGCGGGCGGCATCGGCCGCACGCTGGTCGAGCGGTTCCTCGCCGAGGGCGCGCGCGTCGCGTCGCTCGACCTGCAGACCGACGGGGTCCCGGATGCGGCGCTCGCCGTGCCGTGCGACGTCACCGATCCCGAGTCCGTCGGCTCCGCCATCGCGACCGTCGTCGAGCGCTACGGCACCGTCGACGTGCTGATCAACAACGCGGGCATCATCGTCGAGGGGCCGATCGAGGAGCTCACGGTCGAGCGGTGGCGTCGCTGCCTGGACGTGAACGTGACCGGGGTGTTCCTGCTGTCGCAGGCGGTCATCCCGGTGATGAAGCGCGCCGGCCGCGGCCGCATCCTCAACGCCGCGTCGTTCGCGGCGATCGTGCCGAGCATCGGCTCCGCCGCCTATGCCGCGTCGAAGGCCGCCGTCGTGCAGTTCAGCCGCGTGCTCGCGGGCGAGCTCGGCCCGTGGAACATCACCGTGAACTCCTACGCGCCGGGCATGATCCCCACCGGCATGAACGGCTTCGCCGACATGCCGCAACCCGCCCAGGACCGGCTGCTCGACACGCTCACCCTGCGCCGCTGGTAGACCCCGGATGACGTGGCCGACCTGCTGTGCTTCCTCGCCGGCGACGCGGCGGGCTACATCACCGGCACCCTCGTCGACGTCAGCGGCGGCAAGTACGCGACCCAGTTCCCGAGCAGGGCCTACGACGGGCTCGAGGACGAGACCGTCGGCGGCGTGTCCCCGCCGACGTAGTCGCTGTCGGCGCCGTCGACCTCGTGCGCGTACGCCTCCGCGTCGTCCTGCGGCTCGTACCCGATCGCGTACCCCTCCGCCAGCGACCACCACCGCCGGGTGTTGCGCGAGATGCCCCAGACGGTGTGGGCGCCGGTCCAGTCGCCGTCGATGCTCGCCAGGGTGAGTCGTACGAAGTCGGGCATCGAGAGCCAGGTGGCGAGCATCCGGGGCGTCCGCGGCCGCTCGGCGCCCGAGCCGATGCGCTGATTGACGACGTGCATGCCGTACTCGTCGGCGTAGAAGGTGCCGAGCGCCTCCACCGCGGCCTTGCTGACGCCGTAGAAGCTGTCCGGCCGGGCGGCGACGTCCGTCGGCAGGTCGGCATCGCCGCGATGGAGGTACCCGACGGCGTGGTTGCTGCTGGCGAGCGCGACGCGCCGCACACCCGTCCGGCGCGCAGCTTCGAGCGTCGTGCGGGTGCCGTCGATGTTGACGTGCAGGTACTCCTGCCACTCCCGCCCGGGCAGCGAGAGGCCGCCGAGGTGCACGACGGCGTCGACGCCCTCGGTCGCCGCCATCATCACCTCGAGGTCGTCGACCGAGCCCACCACCGCATCCGGAAGTGCCGCATCCGGAGTGCGCACCAGCGGTCGCACCGTCCAGCCCGCACAGGGCAGCTCCCTGACCAGGACCGAGCCCAGCGCGCCCGCGGCGCCGGTGACCAGGACCGTGCGCTCTGTCACGACGAGCGGGCGTCGAGCGCGTTGACGCCGGT
>DATMVL010000115.1:0-2538 GCA_035563175.1 Rhodoglobus sp.
CGTACTTCGACCGGTTCTTCGGCGAGGAGGACACCGACGTCACCGGCGCCGACGGGTCGGTCGGACCGGGCCTCGGCTGGGTCGACGTCGGGCGCCGGTTCCACGGCGACGTCGACGGCCCGTACACCTGGTGGTCGATGCGCGGCCGCGCGTTCGACAACGACGCCGGCTGGCGCATCGACTACCACCTGGCGACGCCGCGCCTCGGCGAGCGCGTCGTGGACTACAAGGTGGTGCGGGCGCCCTCCTGGGACACACGATGGAGCGACCACTCCCCCGTCGTCGCGGACTACACGATCGGACGCTGACCGGCAGGCTGCGCGGATCCCGCCGAGCCGCAGAGACGTCGCGCGCGGATGGCCCGGATGTGGCTAGACTCCCGCGAGGATGCAGGCAACGGCGACGGGGGGTCGATCGTGCGTGACCGGAAGGTGCTCGCTGGCGCGGGCGCGATTGTGACGATGGCGGTGATCGCAGGGCTCAGCGGATGCGCCGGCGCGACCGACGATCCGCCGTCGCTCACAGGGACCATCGATCTCGTCGCCGAAGGCGTCGACGTCGCCGGATGGACCGTGACCGCGTGGGACACCGGACCGGAGGGCGCTGTCGCGGGTGCGACCGCCACCACCGACGACGACGGCGGGTTCGAGCTCGATGCCGGCGACGGCGCGGTGGTCTTCCTCGACGCACGTCCTCCCGAGTCCGACACTGCGCTCGTCGCCGCGGTCGCCGCCGGCGATGTGCGCACGCTCACGCTCAACGAGCGCACCACAGTGGCGGCCGGGTACGGCCTCGCGCAGTTCTTCGGCGATGCCGCGCCCGCGGGCGAGTCCATGTGGCTGCTCAACGCGGCGAGCATGGCCGCGAACCTCGCCGACCCCGAGTCCGGCGAGTACGGCGAGGTGCTCACCACGTCACCGAACGGGTCCGAGACGAGCACCCTCGCCACGTTCACGTCGTTGTCCGACGTGCTGACCGCCTGCCTTGCCGATGCCGACGCGTGCGATGTGCTGTTCGAAGCCGGTGCAGACCGCGGCACTCCGGCGTCGGCAGCCGCAGCGTTCGCGGGAATCGCCCGCGACCCGTCCGCCGCCGTGCCGGCGCTGTTCGAGGCGTCGCAGCAGGCCCGAGGCGAGAATCCGGGGCTCTCGGATGCGCCCTCCGCCTGGACCCTGGCGCTGCGCTTCGACGGCGACGGCGAGTCCCTCGCGGGACCGGGCAACTTCGCCATAGATCCCGACGGCAACATCTGGATCAACAACAACTACGAGTACAACGCCGACCCGTCCGTCCCGGTGTGCGGCAGCGACCAGGCGTTCGGGTTCGCACCGAACGGCGAGCTGATCGCGACGCTTCAAGGCGGCGGACTCAGCGGGTCGGGCTTCGGCATCGACTTCGACCGCGAGGGCCGTCTGTGGTTCAGCAACTTCGGCTTCGCCGCGCCGGCTCCCGGCTGTCCCGAGGACGAGCAGCCGCCTCACAACAGCGTGTCGCTGTTCGACGGCGACTCCGCCGTCTCGCCCGACACGGGGTTCACCGCGGGTGAGCTGAGCTGGCCGCAGGGCATCGAGTTCGATCGTGAGGGCACCCTCTGGATCGCCAACTGCGGCAACGACACGGTCGCGGTGTATCCCGAAGGCGATCCCGAGCAGGCGCGGAACCTCGGATCGCTGGGGCTGGAGCAGCCCTTCGCCGTCGTCGACAACGGGCAGAACGTGTTCGTCACCGGCACGGTGAACAACTCCGTCGCCGTGCTCGGCTACGACGGATCGCCGACGCCCGCGTCGCCGCTGACGGGCTCGTTCGACCGGCCGATGGGCATCGCGGCGGATTCGGCGGGCAACGTCTGGGTCGCCAATTCCGGGGGCATCACGCTTCCCTGCCCCGATCGAGTCGCCGAGGGCCGGGGAACCCCGTCGGTCACGATGATCAGTCCCGACGGCGCCGTCTCGACGCCGTACACCGGTGGCGGCGTCACCCTGCCCTGGGGCATCGCCACCGACGGCGACGGCAATGTCTGGGTCGCGAACTTCACCGGGCAGCGGGTGGCGGCGTTCTGCGGAGCGGATGCCGCGACCTGCCCTCGCGGGCTGGTCACCGGTGAGCCGATCTCACCCGACGACACCGGGTACGGCTTCGATGGACTCACCCGGAGCACCGGGATCGCCGTCGATCCGTCCGGCAACGTGTGGGTCACGAACAACTGGATCGAGGTCTCCGAGCAGACCAACCCGGGCGGGCACCAGATCGTCGCGTTCGTCGGGGCCGCCGCGCCCGTCACGCCGGCGCCGTTCGAGTAGGCCCCAGGCTCCGCTCGGCGGCGGGCCGAGGCATCCGTCGCCCTTAGGATCGTCAGGTGAGCAAACCGCGTCTGTACTCCGGCATGCAGCCCTCCGCCGACTCGCTTCAGATCGGCAACTACATCGGGGCTCTCATGCAGTGGCGCGACCTGCAGGAGTCGTACGACGCGTTCTTCTCGGTGGTCGATCTTCACGCGCTGACCCAGCCGAACGACCCCGCCGAGCTGCGCGAGAAGAC
>DATMVL010000116.1:0-3412 GCA_035563175.1 Rhodoglobus sp.
CGCGGCGATCCAACCGGCCGGGCGACGGGGTCGCTCCGACGCGGCGACCGCGGGTGCCGTCGCGGTCACCGGCAGCTCGATGGCGGCGGTCGCCTCGTCCTCGGCGGCCGAGAGCGGGAGGGTGCTGGGCGCGCCCGACTCGATGGCGCGCAGCCGGGCCGCGGCTTCGGCGGCCGACAGACGCAGCGCGGCCTCGCGTCGCGTCATGCCGCGCAGCAGCGCTCGCCACTCGCCGTCGATCGAGGCCGGGATGTGCGGGTCGCGGGTCAGCCGCGCCGCCACCGTCTCGACCTGCGTGCCCGGGTACGCCGGAGCACCGGTCAGCGCCTCGAGCAGCACCAGTCCCAGCGAGTACACGTCGCTCGGTGGGCCCACCGTGCCGCCGGCCGCCTGCTCCGGGCTGAGGTAGCGAGCGGTGCCGATCACGGTGCCGACGGTGGTGTGCCGGGCGGCGTCCGCCATCCGGGCGATGCCGAAGTCCGCCAGCAGCGCGCGCACCCTGCCGTCGGCGTGATCCTCGACCAGGATGTTGCCCGGCTTCACGTCGCGGTGGATGACACCGGCGGTGGCGAGGTACGCCAGCGCGTCGGCGATCTGGCGCCCGATCGAGGCCGCGGTCGAGCTGTCGAGCGTCCCGGCCCGCAGCCGCTCGTGCAGGTCGCGGCCGCGCACGAGCTGCATCACCAGTCCGCTCGGCTGGCCCTCCGGCGTGACGTAGTCGTACAGGGTGACGAGGGAGGGATGCGCGAACGAGGCCAGCAGGTTCACCTCGCCCTGCCTGCGGGCGGCCGCCGCCGCATCCGCCAGCCCGTCGGTCAGGATCTTGATCGCCACATCGCGGCCGAGCGCGGTGTCACGCGCCCGGTAGACGGCGGACATGCCGCCGGTGCCGATGAGCGACTGCAGCTCGTACCGGCCGGCGTAGTGCGTGCCGCCGAGCTCCAGCGGGGCGCGGTCGGTTCCCGACATGGTCATCGTCCCCACCATAGGAAGGCCGGCGCCCGCACCGCGGGGCGTTGCGCTGCCGTCATCCACCCGCTAGCGGTTCCGCAGCCGCGCCACAGCATCCGTACCGTACTGTTCCTGACGTGGAAAGCGTGCTGCTCTACGTGCTGGGCATCCTCGTCATCGTCGTCGGGCTCGCCGTCTCCATCGGGCTGCACGAGCTCGGCCACCTGTTCCCGGCGAAGCGGTTCGGCGTGCGGGTCAGCCAGTACATGATCGGCTTCGGCCCCACCCTGTTCTCCCGTCGCCGCGGCGAGACCGAATACGGGCTCAAGGCGATCCCGCTCGGCGGCTACATCTCGATGTCGGGCATGTTCCCGCCCGCGCGGCCGGGGGGTCGCGCCCGCGCCGCGACCACAGGGTTCTTCGACACCCTGGTGCAGGAGGGCGAGCGCGGCCGCGGCTCGATGATCGAGGATGCCCGGCAGGCCAGCCTCGCCACGATCGAGCCCGGGCAGGAGCACCGCACCTTCTACAACCTGCCCGTGTGGAAGCGCATCATCATCATGTTCGGCGGCCCGTTCATGAACCTCGTGATCGCCGTGGTGCTGTACGCGATCGTGCTGTGCGGGTTCGGCATCGCCCAGTCGTCGACCACCATCGGCAGCGTCAACGAGTGCGTCATCCCCGCGAGCGAGACCCGCACAGAGTGCGCCGCCGGCGACCCCGCGGCGCCGGGCCTCGAAGCCGGCATCCTGCCCGGCGACCGGCTGGTCGAGATGGACGGGCAGCCGATCAGCAGCTGGGAGCAGGCGACCGGCATCATCCGCGCCGCCGCGGGGGAGCCGCTGTCGATCACCGTCCAGCGCGACGGGGCGGAGGTCGAGCTCACTGCCACGCCGCTGCTCACCGAGCGCTACGTGACCGACGAGAACGGGCAGATCGTCGAGGCCGACGGCGAGCCCGTCACGCAGGAGGTCGGCTTCCTCGGCATCGGAGCGGCCACCGAGACGGTGCGGCAGCCGGTGACCGAGGTGCTGCCCGCGGTGGGCGAGAACATCGAGCGGGTCGTGCACCTCATCCTGAACCTGCCGCAGCGGATGATCGACGTCGTGCAGGCCGCGTTCGGCCCGGAGGAGCGCGACCCCAACGGCCCGATCAGCGTGGTCGGCGTGGGCCGGCTCGCCGGCGAGATCAGCAGCCTCGACTCGATCCCGGTCGCCGACCGGGTGTCGTCGCTGCTCGGTCTCCTCGCCTCGCTGAACGTCGCGCTGTTCGTGTTCAACCTGATCCCGTTGCTGCCGCTCGACGGCGGCCACATCGCCGGCGCTTTGTTCGAGGCGGTCCGGCGATTCTTCGCGAAGCTGTTCAAGCGGCCCGACCCCGGTCCCGTGGACACCGCCAAGCTCATCCCCGTGACGTTCGCGGTCGTCATCGTGCTCGGCGCCATGAGCGCGCTGCTCATCTACGCCGACATCGTCAAGCCGATCTCGATCCTGTGACCCGGCCGAGCAGCTCGTCGCGCACGTCGGCGAGCTGCGTCGTGCCGGGCTGGCCCGGGGACGAGGTCGCGCCGCCGCAGCCGATGATCGAGCAGACCCGGGCGGTGTTCGAGCGCTACGGCGACTACCGCGAGGTGGTGTTCGAGGACTGCGGGCACTCCGCGCACCTGGAGCATCCGGAGCGGTTCTCGGCCGAACTGCTGCAGCACATCGGGTGAGCGCCCGGCTCTCAGCGGCTGGACACCTGCCCGGCGTAGGCTGAGAACCGTGCCAGCCGTGAACCTCGGGATGCCCAAGGCGCCCGAAACGCTCAGCCCGCGACGCAAGACCCGCCAGATCCACGTCGGCAAGGTCGGCGTCGGCAGCGACTTCCCGGTCAGCGTCCAGTCGATGACCACGACGCAGACGACGAACATCAACGCGACCCTGCAGCAGATCGCCGAGCTCACCGCCACCGGCTGCGACATCGTGCGGGTGGCGGTGCCGCACCAGGACGACGCCGACGCGTTGAAGATCATCGCGGCGAAGTCGCAGATCCCGGTCATCGCCGACATCCACTTCCAGCCGCGGTACGTGTTCGCCGCGATCGACGCCGGTGTGGGTGCGGTGCGCGTGAACCCCGGCAACATCAGGAAGTTCGACGACCAGGTCGGGGCCATCGCCAAGGCGGCGAAGGACGCGGGCGTCAGCATCCGCATCGGCGTCAACGCCGGATCTCTCGAGCCCAGCCTGCTGCAGAAGTACGGCAAGGCGACCCCTGAGGCGCTCGTCGAGTCCGCGGTCTGGGAGGCGTCGCTCTTCGAGGAGCACGACTTCCACGACTTCAAGATCTCGGTCAAGCACAACGACCCGGTCATCATGGTGCAGGCCTACCGCCTGCTCGCGGGGATGGGGGACTGGCCGCTGCACCTCGGTGTCACCGAGGCCGGACCCGCCTTCCAGGGCACGATCAAGAGCGCGACGGC
>DATMVL010000117.1:0-3246 GCA_035563175.1 Rhodoglobus sp.
ACTTGGAACCGTCGGCGGGGCTCGCGCGCCGTCGCAACTGGCGCCTCATCCGGGGGAATGGGGAGCGCTCCCCATCGGGGGTGCGCCGAGCCCTCGGTATCGTGGTGAGACCCGCGCTCGTCGGCGGGGATGGATGCGGGAGGACGCCATGAGCGTGGAGGTGCGGCAGCGCTTCACCCTCCCTCGAGGTACGGCGGCCTTCCGGTTCTCAGGGCACTCCGATCGCGGAGCGGTGCGCTCGGTGAACGAGGACAGCTTCCTGGCGCGCGCCCCCCTGTTCGTGGTCGCGGACGGCATGGGCGGCCACGCGTTCGGCGACCGGGCGAGCCAGGCGGCGATCGCCGCCTTCACCGCCGGCGTGCGCGACGGCGAGCCGGCCGACCCGCAGGCCGTGCTCGACACCATCGCCCATGCGAACGCCGCGGTGGTCGACCTGTCGGCGGATGCCGACGGCATCGCCATCTCGGGCACCACGTTGACCGGGGTGGCGTTCGTCGACGTCGGCGGCACGCAGAACTACCACTGGATGGCGTTCAATGTCGGCGACTCCCGCACCTACGCGTGGGACGGCCGGGCGCTCGCGCAGCTGAGCGTCGACCATTCGGCGGTGCAGGAGCTCGTCGACCTGGGCCGCATCACGAAGGCGGAGGCGGAGCGGCACCCGCACCGCAACGTCGTCACCCGGGCCCTCGGCGCCGATGACGACGTCGACGCCGACATCTGGCTGCTGCCGGCGCGGGCGCGCCAGACGTTCCTGCTGTGCTCCGACGGCCTCACCAAGGAGCTGGGCGACGACGAGATCGCCCGCATCATCGTGTTCCACGACGGCCAGGCGCAGCGCGGTGCCGACGACCTGTCGCTCGCGGAGCGCCTCGTCAACGCGGCGGTGGCCGCGGGCGGGTCCGACAACGTGACCGTGGTGGTGGTCGAGTGCGAGCTCGACGACGTGCTCGACGCCTCCGAGGACACCCTCGAGCGCGGTAGTCTGCCCGGGGTGCTCGAGGACACGAGACCGAGGGGCTGAACGTGGCATACGACTTCCGGCCGGCGGGGGACGACGGCTGGCTCGCGATCGCGGCTGGGCCGCGGCTGCTGCTGACGCCGTCGCTCGACGACGTGCGCGCGGCGTGGACGGCGCTTCGCGGTGAGCGCGGCTTCGAGGCGGCCCTCGAGCTGCTGACCTCCCGCGGCCTCACCGCGACGCCGCCGTTCGTGCTGCTCGACTGGACCGAGGGCGCGGATGCCCGCCTCGTCGTCCGGGGCGGTGCGACGGTCGCGGTGCAGGCCGCCGCAGGCCCGTCCGAGATCCGCGCCGAGGGCGTCTCGACCTGGGTCGAACGGGCGGTGGAGTCTGCTGGGCGCATCACCGTGACCATCCCGGGCGCCACCGCGTCGGGCCCCGAGCTGCCCCTGGCCGACGGCGCGGCGCGGGTCTCCGCGATCGCCGCGAGCGGCGCCGAGCACGAGCCCGCCACCCGGGCGGTCCCGGCCGTCCCAGCACCGGAGCCGGCTCCGGAACCGGCGGAGGAGCCGGAGCCCGCCGACGTCGAGGCCACCGTCGTGGTGCCGGAGTTCGACGAGCCCGCGCCGGTCGCGGCGGAACCGGTCCAGGCCGAGGCGGCTCCGGAGTCCTACGACTACCTGTTCGGCGACACCGTGTTCCGGTCCGTGGCCGACGCGGCGGTGCGCGAGGAGGAGCCGGAGCAGAACGAGGAGGCCGCCGGGGACCACGACGGGCAGACCGTGCTCACCTCCGACATCGCGAAGCTGCGCAGCGGCCGCAAGCGCGGCGTGCCGGAGGGCAGGCCCGATGCCGCTGCGCCGCCCGTCCAGCACGCGCTGGTGACCGCCGACGGCGGCCGCGAGCCGCTGACGCAGCCGCTGATCGTGGGGCGCAGCCCGAGCGTGAGCAAGGTGTCGGGCGGGCAGCTGCCGAGGCTGCTGACCGTCGGCGGCGGCGACCAGGACATCTCCCGCAACCACGTGCAGTTCGCGGTCGAAGGCGGCACCGTCGTGGTGACCGATCTGCACAGCAAGAACGGCACCACGGTGACGCTGCCCGGCAAGGACGCGCAGAAGCTGCGGGCGGGTGAGCCCACCTCCGTGATCGCCGGCACCGTGGTCGACCTCGGCGGCGGCGTGACCTTCACGGTGGACGAGGGCTGATGCGGCGCCCGCCGTCGACGCCGCCGGAGCTGCCCGGCTACACCTTCGTCAAGCACCTGGGCTCGGGCGGGTTCAGCGACGTGTTCCTGTACGAGCAGAAGCTGCCGCGCCGCCGCGTTGCGGTGAAGGTGCTGCTCACCGAGGAGCTCACGGCCGCGAACCGTGCCGCGTTCGTCGCCGAGGCGAACGTGATGGCGCAGCTGAGCGCGCACCCGTACATCGTCACCATCTACCAGGCCGACGTCGCCGGCGACGACCGGCCGTACTTCGTGATGGAGTACTGCTCCGGTCCGAGTCTCGCCGAGCGGTACAAGCGGGAGCCGTTCGAGGTGGCCGACGCCCTGCGCACCGGGGTGCGCCTGGCCAGCGCCGTCGCCACGGCGCACGGGGCGGGCATCCTGCACCGCGACATCAAGCCGGCCAACGTGCTGAGCAACGACTACGGCTGGCCCGCGCTCACCGACTTCGGCATCGCCTCGGCGGTGGAGGAGGCCGAGCTGCCGGTGATGACCACGACCGGGATGCCCGGGGCGGAGGACACCGGCACGGGCACCGGCAACACGGGGCAGGCCGTCGGCATGAGCGTGCCCTGGTCGCCGCCGGAGATGTTCGAGGACGACCCGGACCCCGACGTGCGCAGCGACATCTTCTCGCTCGCCGCGACGATCTGGACCATCCTGGCCGGGCAGACGCCGTTCGAAGTACGGGGCCGGTCGAACGGCACCCTCGACCTCATGGGCCGCATCGAGCGCGGTGCGATCACCCCGATGACCCGGGATGACGTGCCGGCGTCGCTCATCGCGGTGCTGCAGAAGGGCATGGCCACCGATCGCGGCGACCGCTTCGCGTCGGCCGTCGACCTCGCGCGTGCTCTGCAGCGGGTGGAGCTGGAGCTCGGGTACGCGCCGACCACCATGGAGGTGCCGAACCTGCGGGTCGATGCGCCGGAGCGACCGGCCGGGGGAGGCGACGACGAGACGCGTGTGCGGTCCGTCGCGACCGTCGAGGCGCAGCCCGCGGCTCCCGCCGCACCGTCGACGCCGACCGCGGCGGCGACCGCGGCGGAGACCGTGGTGCGCA
>DATMVL010000118.1:0-3020 GCA_035563175.1 Rhodoglobus sp.
GCGGCAGTGCGTCGTACAGGTCGCCGACCAGGGCCGGTACGCCGTTGCGGCGGGCGTTGGCGACCGCGGTCGGGTCGAGGTCGACGCCGACCAGGGTGCCGCCCGTGCCCGAGAGCACGGCCAGGCCGATCGCCCCGGTGCCGCAGCACAGGTCGAGGATGTGCGCCGGGTGCGGCGCGAGCCCGATGGCGCGCTCGACGAGGGCCTCGGTGCGCGGGCGCGGCACGAACACGCCGTCGTCCACGGCGTAGCGGCGCCCCGCGAACTCGGCCCAGCCGAGCACGTGCTCGAGGGGCACGCCGGCGATGCGGCGCTGCACCATGGCGTCCACGTCGCCGCCCTCGGCGAGCAGCAGCGCGGCCTCATCCTCGGCGAAGACGCAACCGGCGGCGCGCAGGCGCAGCACGAGCTCGTCGGCGGTGGTCACCCGCTCAGGCTAGAGCGAGCGCGATGTCCTCGGCGACGAGGTCCGCGTTCACGGCGCCGCCGGCCATCGAGCCCGACGCCATCGCCACCGGCACGTTCGTGTTCACGTTCACCAGGTTGCCGACCGCCCACACGTTCGGCACGCCGGTACGGCCGGACGCGTCGACGACGGCCCAGCCGCGCTCGTCGGTGGCGACGCCGAGCTCGCGCAGCAGCGCATCCCGCGGGCGCGGTCGCGGGTGCAGGAACAGCACGTCGAGCTCCACGATCTCGCCGTCGGCGAGGCGCACCGAGGCCGCGTCGACGACCGCGTCGATGCCGCGTCGCTCGATGCGGATGCCGCGGGCGTCCATGGCGATCGCGTCGACGGGCTCCGGGCCGGTCAACTCGCCGCCGAAGTAGATCACGTCCGGCGACCACTGCCGCATCAGCTGCGCCTGCTGCACGCCGCCGGCGCCGCTGGCGAGCACGCCGATCCGCTGATCCCGGTGCTCCCAGCCGTCGCAGTACGGGCAGACCACGACGGTGGTGCCCCAGCGCTCGTGCACGCCCGGGATGTCCGGCAGGTCGTCGGCCATGCCGGTCGCCACGATCAGGCGGCGCGCCCGCTCCACGCCGGCGTCGGTGCGCACCTCCACGCCGGCGGCGTCGATCCGGGCGTCGAGCGCGGTCGCCCGTCGCACCTCCACCCCGTACCGGGCGAGCTCCCGCCGCCCGTGCTCGAGCAGCTGCAGCGGCGGCAGACCGTCGTGCCCGAGCACCCCGTGGGAGTGGTTCGCGCGAGCGTTGCGCGGGTCGCCGGCGTCGAGCACCAGCACGGAGCGGCGCGACCGCCCGAGCATCAGCGCGGCCGACAGGCCGGCGGGACCGCCGCCGGCGATGATCACGTCGTAGGCATCCATCGCTCCCAGCCCACAGCACCCGCACGGCCCTGACAACCCGTTGCGTCTACAATTCCGTGTGCCCATCGACCCGGACGATCTCGAGACCACCCTGCGTGTGCTGCGCGGCATGGCCGGCCTCGACGAGGCGGACCCCGACTTCGTCTCGGTGCGCCAGGCCACGGCCGGCATGTTCAAGGCGGTGAAGAAGGCCCGACGGCTGGAGCTGCGGGCCGCCGTCGCCGACGCCGACCGTGCCGTGATCGCGGCGACCGCCACCGGCGCCCCGGACCGGATCGACGACGAGACCCGCGGCATCCCGCTGGAGACCCGGGTGAGCGCCCCGACCGCGGGCACGCTGCTCAAGTCGCGGGCCTGCTACATGTGCAAGCAGCACTACACGGTCGTCGACGCGTTCTACCACCAGCTCTGCCCGGACTGCGCGCTGCTCAGCCACGCCAAGCGCGACGCCCGCACCGACCTGACCGGCCGCCGCGCCCTGCTCACGGGCGGCCGCGCGAAGATCGGCATGTACATCGCGCTGCGGCTGCTGCGCGACGGCGCGCACACCACGATCACCACCCGGTTCCCGAGGGATGCGGTGCGCCGGTTCACCTCGCTGCCCGACTCGCCGGAGTGGATCGACCGGCTCAAGGTCGTGGGCATCGATCTGCGGGATCCGGCTCAGGTCATCGGGCTCGCCGGGGACGTCGCGGCGGCGGGCCCGCTGGACATCCTCATCAACAACGCCACGCAGACGGTGCGCCGCTCCCCCGGCGCCTACCAGCCGCTGGTGGATGCCGAGCTCGCCCCGCTGCCGGACGGCCCGCTGCCCGAGCTGGTCACCTTCGGCCACACGAACGACGCGCACCCGCTCGCGCTGGCCCAGTCGGTGACGGCGCATCCGATCCTCGCGGCGGCCGCCGCCCGCGCCGAGGAGCTCACCGAGCAGGCCATGGCGGCCGGGTCGAGCTCGCTGGACCGGCTCGCGGCCGGCACCGCGATCGACGCCGGCGGCTTGCTGCCCGACCTCGACCACACCAACTCGTGGGTGCAGAAGGTCGACGAGGTCGAGCCGATCGAGCTGCTCGAGGTGCAGCTGGCGAACTCGACGGCGCCGTTCATCCTCATCTCCAAGCTCCGCCCGGCGATGGCCGCATCCTCGGCCCGCCGCAAGTACGTGGTCAACGTGTCGGCGATGGAGGGCGTGTTCAACCGCGGGTACAAGGGCCCCGGGCATCCGCACACCAACATGGCCAAGGCCGCGGTGAACATGCTCACGCGCACCAGCGGCCGGGAGATGTTCGAGCGCGACGGCATCCTGATGACGAGCGTCGACACCGGCTGGATCACCGACGAGCGGCCGCACCCGACGAAGGTGCGGCTGGCCGAGGAGGGCTTCCACGCGCCGCTGGACCTGGTCGACGGCGCCGCCCGCGTCTACGACCCGATCGTGCGCGGCGAGGCCGGAGAGGATCTGTTCGGCGTGTTCCTCAAGGACTACCGGGTGGGCGACTGGTGACCGGCCGCCGCTTCGAGCCCGGGACGCGCTGGTCGATCCGTCACCGCCTGCCCGACGGCATGGCGACGGATGCCGTGGGCTGGGTGAACATGTCGGATGCGACCCACGTCGTGGTCGCCACGCCCCGCGGTCTGCAGACCATCGCCTTCGCCGACATCATCGCGGCGAGGGAGGTCCCCCCGCCGCCGGCG
>DATMVL010000119.1:0-3075 GCA_035563175.1 Rhodoglobus sp.
CCCGGTCTCGTCGACCTGCACACCCATCTGCGCGAGCCCGGCTTCGAGCAGAGCGAGACCGTGCTGACGGGGTCGCGTGCCGCTGCGGCCGGTGGCTACACCGCCGTCTTCGCGATGGCCAACACCATGCCGGTGCAGGACACGGCGGGCGTCGTCGAGCAGGTGCAGTCGCTGGGCGAGGCGGCCGGCTACGTCACGGTGCGCCCGATCGGTGCCGTGACCGTCGGGCTCGCGGGGGAGAAGCTCGCCGAGATCGGCGCCATGGCCCGGTCGCGCGCGCAGGTGCGGGTGTTCTCGGACGACGGCCACTGCGTGCACGACCCGCTGCTCATGCGCCGGGCGCTGGAGTACACGACCACCTTCGGCGGCGTCGTCGCCCAGCACGCGCAGGAGCCGAGGCTGACGGTGGGAGCACAGATGAACGAGGGCGTCGTCTCCGGCGAGCTCGGCCTCACCGGATGGCCCGCGGCGGCGGAGGAGTCGATCATCGCCCGCGACGTGCTGCTCGCCCAGCACGTCGGTGCGCGGCTGCATGTCTGCCACGTCTCCACCGCGGGCAGCGTCGAGGTGATCCGCTGGGCGAAGGCCCGCGGCGTGCGCGTCACCGCCGAGGTGACCCCGCACCACCTGCTGCTCACCGAGGAGCTCGTGCGCAGCTACGACCCCCGCTACAAGGTGAACCCGCCGCTGCGTCGGAACGAGGACGTCGTCGCGCTGCGCGAGGCCCTCGCCGACGGCACCATCGACATCGTCGCGACCGACCACGCGCCGCATCCGGTCGAGGCGAAAGAGTGCGCCTGGGGCGAGGCCGCCAACGGCATGGTCGGGCTCGAGTCGGCGCTGAGCGTGGTGCAGGCCGCCATGGTCGATACCGGGCTGCTGACCTGGGCCGACGTCGCCCGGGTGATGTCGGGCAAGCCCGCCGATATCGGCTCGCTCGACGGCTACGACCGGCCCCTCGCGGTCGGCGCCCCCGCCCACGTGACGCTGGTCGACCCGTCCGCTGCCCGCGCGTTCTCCATCGACGACCTGCAGGGTCGCAGCACGAACTCGCCCTATCTCGGCCGGCAGCTGCCCGGTCGGGTGGTGGCCACCCTGCACGCCGGCATCCCGACGGTGCTCGACGGCCGGCTGCAGGAGGTGGGCCGTGGATAGGTTCGCCCTGCTGATCGTCTGGGTCGCCTTCGGGCTGCTGCTGCTCGTGCTCATGCTGCTCGGCTGGCGCGCGCTGCGCCGCCGTCAGGCCGCGGTACCCGCCCCGGCGGCACGGCCGGACGAGCTGGGCGAGGCGATCGCGGTGAGCGGCGGCAAGTACGTCGCCACCACGGCCGCGGGCGAGCCGCTGCAGCGCATCGCGGTGCACGGCCTCGGCTTCCGCGGCGACGCCACGGCGGCGGTCACCGACCGCGGGGTGCTGCTCGCCCTGAAGGAGCGCGACGTGTGGATCCCCGCGGCCGAGCTCATCGGCACCGGCCGCGCCACCTGGACCATCGACCGCGTCGTCGAACAGGACGGCCTGGTCACCCTCGGCTGGCGGCTCGGCGACCGCGAGGTCGAGACCGCTCTCAGACTCGACGACCCGCGCGCCTTCGAGGCCGCGGTGCAGCAGCTGCTGCCAGGAAGGACGGCATCGTGAGCCTCGACCCCGCGATCCTCGTGCTCGAGGACGGCACCCGCTACGAGGGGCGCGCGTACGGCGCACGCGGCCGCACCCTCGGCGAGGTGGTGTTCGCGACCGGCATGACCGGCTACCAGGAGACCCTCACCGACCCCAGCTACGCCGGGCAGATCGTGGTGATGACGGCCCCGCACATCGGCAACACCGGCGTGAACGCCGAGGACACCGAGTCGGCTCGCATCTGGGTCGCCGGGTACGTCGTACGCGACCCCTCCCGCGTGGTCTCCAACTACCGGGCGAACGGCTCGCTCGACGACCAGCTCGAGCGCGACGGCATCGTCGGCATCAGCGGCATCGACACCCGCGCCGTCACCCGCCGTCTGCGCGACGCCGGCTCGATGCGCGGCGGCGTGTTCTCGGGCGAGGACGCGGCGCTGGATGCCGATGAGCAGCTGCGCCTGGTGCGCGAGGCCGTGCAGATGGCCGGCCAGAACCTCTCCGGCGCGGTCTCCACCTCGACCGAGTACGTCATCCCCGCCGAGGGCGAGAAGCTCGGCAACCTCGCCGTGCTCGACCTCGGCGTGAAGACCTCGACCCTCAACTACCTGTCGGCGCGCGGATTCGAGGTGCACGTGCTGCCGCAGACGGCGACGCTCGAGCAGGTGCTCGCCATCCAGCCCGTCGCCGCGTTCTTCTCGAACGGCCCGGGCGACCCCGCGGCCAGCGACCAGCACGTGGAGCTGTTGCAGGGCATCCTGCGCCAGAACCTGCCGTTCTTCGGCATCTGCTTCGGCAACCAGCTGCTCGGCCGCGCGCTCGGCTTCGGCACCTACAAGCTGCCGTTCGGCCACCGCGGCATCAACCAGCCCGTGGTCGACGTGTCGACCGGGCGCACCGAGATCACCAGCCACAACCACGGCTTCGCGGTGGATGCGCCGGTCGGCGAGATCACCGACAGCCCGGCGGGCTTCGGCCGCGTCGAGGTGAGCCACGTGAACCTCAACGACGACGTGGTGGAGGGCCTGCGGGCGCTCGACATCCCGGCGTTCTCCGTGCAGTACCACCCGGAGGCGGCCGCGGGGCCGCACGACGCCAACTACCTGTTCGATCGGTTCCGCGACCTCGTCGTGGAGAGCAAGGAGTCCCGTGCCTAAGCGCGACGACATCAACTCGGTCCTCGTCATCGGCTCCGGGCCGATCGTGATCGGCCAGGCGGCGGAGTTCGACTACTCGGGCACCCAGGCCTGCCGCGTGCTGCGGCAGGAGGGCGTGCGCGTCATCCTGGTCAACTCGAACCCGGCGACGATCATGACCGACCCGGACTTCGCCGACGCCACCTACGTCGAGCCGATCACCTGGCAGGTGATCGAGTCGATCATCGCCAAGGAGAAGCCGGACGCCATCCTGCCGACCCTGGGCGGCCAGACCGCGCTCAACGCGGCCATCGAGCTGCACGA
>DATMVL010000120.1:0-2262 GCA_035563175.1 Rhodoglobus sp.
CCGCCTCGACGCCGCGGCGCTGGCGGCGGCGGTGGACGCGCTCGACGGCCGCGAGCTCGACGGCGCCGCCGTCGGCCTGCGCCTCTGGGACGCCGGCACCAGGACGGTCACCCGCATCGCCGGCGACGTCTAGAGCGGCGCGAACCTCGGACCGTCGTAGCCGTCGCGCTGCACACGCTCCGACCACATGGCGGCCGGCCGCACCCACAGCTCCGAGGAGCCCTCGCGGTGGTACACCACGAAGGGCTCCTCGGTCTCGCTGTGCCGGGCGGTGCCGACCACGACGTAGTCGGCGCCCTTGAAGTGCCGGTACCGGCCGGGCCCGACGGCGGGGTCAGTCAGCGTGCTCGCCCGACTCCCAGACCGGCGCGGCCGCGTTGATCGCGTCGCCGATCTGGTGCACCCGGATGTCGTTGGTCGAGCCGGGGATGCCGGGAGGGGAACCGGAGATGACCACGACCTTGTCGCCGGGCTCGGCCAGCCCTTCGCGGATGAGGATCTGGTCGACCTGGAGGTACATCGCGTCGGTGTGGTTCACGCGATCGACCACGAACGACTCGATGCCCCAGATCAGCGCCATGCGGCGGCGGATCGCCTCGTCGGGCGTGAACGCCTTCATCGGGATGCGGAAGCGCAGCCGCGACATGCGGCGCGCCGAGTCGCCGGACTCCGTGAACACGCACACGTACTTCGCGTCGACGAAGTCGGCGACCTCGGCGGCGGCGAGCGTGATGGCGCCGCCCTGGGTGCGCGGCTTGGTGCCGAGCGGCGGGATGCGCTCCAGCCCGTGGTCCTCGGTGGAGGCGACGATCCGCGCCATCGTCTGCACCGTGATCACGGGGTACTGGCCCACGCTGGTCTCGCCGGAGAGCATGACCGCGTCCGCCCCGTCCAGGATGGCGTTGGCGACGTCGGAGGTCTCGGCGCGGGTCGGTACCGGGCTGCCGATCATCGACTCGAGCATCTGGGTGGCGACGATGACGGGCTTCGCCATCCGACGGGCGAGCTCGACGGTGCGCTTCTGCACGATCGGCACCGCCTCGAGGGGCAGCTCCACGCCGAGGTCGCCGCGGGCCACCATGATGGCGTCGAACGCGTCGACGATGTCCTCGAGGTGGTCGACCGCCTGCGGCTTCTCGATCTTGGCGATGACCGGCACCCGCCGGCCCTCCTCCGCCATGATCTCGTGCACGCGCTTGACGTCGTCGGCGTTGCGCACGAACGAGAGCGCGATCAGGTCGGCGCCCAGGTTCAGGCCCCAGCGCAGGTCGTCCTCGTCCTTCTCCGACAGCGCGGGAACGTTGACCGCGACGCCGGGCAGGTTGATGCCCTTGTTGTTCGACACCGGGCCGGCGACGACGACCTCGGTGGTCACGACGGTGCCGTCGGTCTCGAGCACCCGCACCTTGACCTTGCCGTCGTCGATGAGCAGGAAGTCGCCGGGCGCCACATCCTGCGGCAGGCCCTTGAACGTGGTGCCGACGATCTCCTCGGTGCCGAGGACGTCGTCGGTGGTGATCTTGAAGATGTCGCCGACGGCGAGCTCGTGCGGGCCGTTCTCGAACTTGCCGAGCCGGATCTTCGGGCCCTGCAGGTCGACCATGACGGCGACGGCGCGGCCGGAGTCCTCGGCGGCGCGGCGCACGTTGGCGTAGACCTCCTCGTGCACGGCGTACGTGCCGTGGCTGAGGTTCATGCGGGCCACGTCGACACCCGCGTCGATGATCGCGCGGATGTTCTCGTAGCTCGACGTCGCCGGCCCGAGGGTGGCGACGATCTTGGCTCGTCTCATGACTTCCTTACTGGTGGTGGCAGTGCGGTGGTGGGAAGGGATGCGTCGGTCAGACGGCGATCGCGCGGTCGGTGGGTCGCACCGGGAACGGCAGCGCCGTGTCGCCCTCGAGGTAGCGGTCGATGGCGGAGGCCGCGGCGCGGCCCTCCGCGATCGCCCACACGATGAGCGACTGGCCGCGGCCGGCGTCGCCAGCCACGAACACGCCCGACTCGCTGGTCGCGTACTCGCCGTCACGCTCGATGTTGCCGCGCGGGTCGAGCGGCAGCGGCAGCTGCTCGCCGAAGGCTTCAGTCTCGGGCCAGGCGAAGCCGAGTGCCAGCAGCACCAGGTCGGCGGGGATCTCGCGCTCCGTGCCGGCGCGCGGCACGCGGCGGCCGTCGACGTACTCGGTCTCGGCGACGCGGATCGCGCGGACGCTTCCGTCCTCGTTGCCGAGGAACTCCACCGTCGAGGCGAGGTAATGGCGC
>DATMVL010000121.1:0-2867 GCA_035563175.1 Rhodoglobus sp.
GGAGCCCGGGTCGTCTTTCCGGCCCGCGAGCAGCGCCGCCCCCGCGGCGCCGCCGAGGGTCATCGGCAGCAGGATCGCGGCGAGGCGGCCATCCAGGTCGTCGATCTCCTCGAGCAGGATCGAGCAGCGCGCGCAGGTCTCCAGGTGCGCCTCGAAGCGCGCCTTCGCCTTGGGTGTGAGCGCGTGACGCACGTAGTCGCCCATGCGCTCCGTGGTCCAGCGGCAGTCCACCGGCACCCGGCCGTCGCTGACGTGCGCCTGCAGCCACGCCTTCTTGAAGCCCTCGCGCGCACGATAGGAGAGCGCGGCCGCCGAGTTCGCGGTCAGCCCGAGGTAGGGCGCGGCCTCGGCGGGTTCCATGCCCTCCACGGCCGTGTACCAGAGGATCGTCTGCCAGCGCTCGGGCAGCGTGCGGAACGCCCGCACCGTGATCGTGCGCTCGATGGTGGTGGTCTCCGTGTCGGCCGCCGGGTCCGGCAGCTCCGCGGCGTCGTCGAGATCGATCACGGTCGCGCGATTGCGCCACCGGAGCGCGATGTTCCGGATGGTGCGGTACAGGTACGGCCGGAAGGCCTCGCGCGGGCCACCGCCGCGCTGCACCGCGCGGAGGATCTGCAGATAGGCCTCGGCGACGATGTCGTCCGGGTCGGCGATGGAGCCGAACTGGCGCGCCGCCGTGTGGGCCGGGCGCTGGTGGCGCGCCCAGAGCACCGCGAACGCATCCGTGTCGCCGTTCCGGGCGCGCTCGGTGAGCTCGTCGTCGCCGAGCCGGCCGTCGTCGTGCACCAACGTCGCACCCCCTCCGCAGCGTCCTTGACGATTACACACCAGAACGACCCCGGATATGACGCCGATCCCCTGTCCTCATAAATGTGGACAAAGTCGCGTCATAGTCGCGGCGGTCCGGTCTCTTCTCTCATCGGGTGCCACCGCACCCACGCCGCTTCCCGACCCGAACGGGAGGCGTCATCCCCCTCTCCACCGGTCCCGTGCCGGTGGGCGCGCGCGGCCGACGACGGCTCGTCGCCGGCTCGCGCGCGCAGGACGACAGGAAGAGATCAGTGCAGAACACGACCCAGGCGCCCGCCAGACCCCGGCGCCTCTCCCGCCTCCTGGCCGCCGCCACCGCGCTCGCGGTGGGCCTCGCCGGCCTCATCGCCGCCGCCCCCGCGGCCGCCGCGGAGCTCCCCGGTGCGATCACCTCGGTGACCACCGACAAGACGACGTACGGCTACTCCGAGCAGCTGCGGCTCGAGTTCGTGTGGGCCGTGCCCGACACGGCCGTCGTGGGCGACACCTTCGCCCTCGACCTGCCCGCGGAGCTCAACGCGGCGAGCCTGGCGAAGTTCGCGCTGCTGGCGCCGGACGGCTCGGTCGTCGCCAACGCGGCATGGCAGGGCAAGCGCGCCGTCTTCACCCTCACCGACTACGTCGACACCCACGACGGCGTCGGGGGCAGCGGGTTCTTCCGGGCGAAGTGGGACCACGCCGTCGTGACCACCGAGGGTGCACCCATCACCCTCGACTTCGGCGGCATCGCGGTCGAGGTCGTCATCGACCCCAAGCCCGCGCCGAACCCCGGCTGCGGCGACGACTGCCCCCCGCCTCCGCCCGTGCGCACCGAGCGCGGCCTGTGGAAGGGCGGCAGCTGGGCCGACGGCGCCTACGAGGGCACCCGCGACGAGACCGGCAACATCAACTGGACCGTCGAGCTCCCCGGCCGCCCGAGCGGCTACGACGGCCCGATCGAGGTCGTCGACACCCCCGGTGCCGGCAACGTCGTCGAGTGCGCGACCATCGCCGTGACGACACGGCCGAGCCTGGCGGGCGGCACCCCGAGCACCCCGGTCGACCCGTCGCGCTACGAGCTCGACTGCTCGCCCGCCGGCTTCACCTTCACCCTCGACGCCATCGGCGCGAGCGAGTTCGTCAACCTGAGCTACAAGGGCACCATCACCGACCAGTTGAGCGGTCGATACCGCAACGGCGTCGTGTTCACCGCTCCGGGCGCCGAGCTCGAGCAGGTGCGCGAGGTCAAGCGCACCGACGCGGGCGGCAACGGCGACGGCAAGCAGAGCGTCTCCGTCGGCGACCTGGTGTGGCTGGATGCGGACCGCGACGGCGAGCAGGACGCTGCCGAGGCCGGCATCCCCGGCGTCGCACTCGTGCTCACCGGACCCGACGGGAAGCCGGTCGTGAACGTCGACGGCGCCGCAGTCGCTTCGATCGTCACCGATGCGAGGGGCCGCTACACGTTCGCCAAGCTGCCGGTGCTGCCCGCCGGTCAGCACTACACGGTGGCCCTCGACCAGGCGGCCTCCGGAGACGCCCTGCGCGGTCTGGTCCCGACCGAGGCGGGTGCCGGCGCCGACCGCGCCGCCGACTCGTCGACCGGCACGGCGACCAGCGGCGACCTCACGACCAACGGCGCGGCCGACCCGACGCTCGACTTCGGCTTCGTTCGCGAGCAGGTCTCCGTCGGCGACCTGGTGTGGCTGGATGCCGACCGTGACGGCCTGCAGGACGCCGACGAGGTCGGCATCCCCGGCGTCACCCTCGCGCTCACCGGCCCGGACGGTGAGCACGTCATCGACGTGCACGGCGAGCCCGTCGCCCCGGTGGTCACCGACGAGGACGGCCGCTACGCCTTCGAGCATCTGCCGACCCTCCCGGCCGGTGAGCACTACACGGTGACCATCGACCGCACCGCGTCGGCGGCGGCGCTGAAGGACCTGCTGCCCACGAAGGCGGGTGCCGGCGAGGACCGTGCCGCCGACTCGTCGAAGGACAGCGCCGCAAGCACCGACCTGGTCGAAGACGGCGCGCATGACCCGACCCTCGACTTCGGGTTCATGACGTTCCAGCTG
>DATMVL010000122.1:0-3476 GCA_035563175.1 Rhodoglobus sp.
CGCCGGACACCCACGACAAGATCCACCAGGCCGCCCAGAAACTCAACAGCAGGGCCATCGCCGGTATCACCACGGCCACCGTGCCGAACGACGCGTTCACCGCGCAGAGCTTCGAGAACTTGGCACTCGGCGCCGACAAGACGGTGACCCTCGACTCGCCGCAGTGCGTGCAGACCTTCCAGCTGTACGCCGACCTGGTGGGCAAGTACTCGGTGCCGGGCGCGCAGGACGTCGACACCACCCGTGCGACCTACTTCGCCGGCGACGCGGCCATGTTCATCTGGTCGAGCTTCGTGCTCGACGAGCTGGCGGGTCTGCGCAACGACGCTCTGCCCTCCTGCCCTGAGTGCGGCGCCGACCCGGCGTTCCTCGCGAACAACACCGGCGTCGTGACCGCGATCTCCGGCCCCGACGGCGGAGCCCCTGCGCAGTTCGGCGAGATCACGTCGTGGACCATCACCGAGGGCAGCGACACCGAGAACGCGCAGGCGTTCGTCGAGTACATGATGAGCGACGGCTACGAGCCGTGGATCGCCATCGCCCCCGAGGGCAAGGTGCCCGTGCGGCTCGGCACCCCCGAGGAGCCGACGCTGTACTCAGACGCCTGGGCGACGCTGCCGGCCGGGGTCGACACCAAGGCGCCGCTCTCCGACTTCTACTCGCCCGAGGTGCTGGAGGCGGTCGCGACCGGTCCGGAGAACCTCGCCCGCTGGGGCATCGAGCAGGGGCAGGGAGACCTGCTCGGGGCGCTGCAGGGCGAGCAGCCGGTGGCGGAGGCCGTGAGCGCCGTCACGCAGGGCGACGACGCGCAGTCCGCTGCCGAGACCGCTGCCGAGACGGCGCGATCCGTGGCGGACTCCGTACGGTGACCAGCCTCTCCGGGGGGCCGGGCCTCGGCCCGGCCCCCGTCCCCTCCGAGCCGGCCCCGGCGGCTCGGTCGCGCGGGCGCGGGCGTGGGCGCATGTTCCGTACCCGCGAGGAGAACCGCGCCGGCCTCGCGCTGATCTCGCCGACGTTCGTCATCGTCGTCGTCGCGGTGGTGCTGCCGATCCTGTGGGCGATCGCCCTGGCGTTCCAGGACATCCGTCTCATCAACGTGCGAGGCGCCGGCTTCATCGGCGAGTACACGCTGGAGAACTTCGCCGGCGTGCTCACCTCGCCCGGATTCTTCGAGTCGCTCGGCACCACGCTCGTGTACTCGGTCGCCGGCACGACCATCGCGATCGGCGTCGGCCTCATCGCCGCGCTCGCGCTGCGCAAGCCGTTCCGCGGGCGCGCGATCATCCGCCCGGCGCTGCTCATCCCGTACGTCGCGCCCGTGGTGGCAGCCACGTTCGTGTGGTCGACGATGCTCAACCCGCAGTTCGGCATCGTCAACTGGTTCGGCACCGAGGTGCTCGGGTGGGATGAGCCGGTCGCGTTCCTCTCCGACCGCGGTCTGCCCGTGACCTTCTTCGGGCTCGAGTTCGAGCTGCCGATCGCGCTGCTCACGGTCATCCTGTTCGAAGGGTGGCGCTCGTTCCCGTTCGCGTTCCTCTTTCTCACCGCCCGGCTCGCGGCGGTGCCCGACGTGCTCGATGAGGCCGCCCGCATCGACGGCGCGACCCTCACGCAGCGGTTCCGCCACATCCTGCTGCCCCAGCTGCTGCCGACCATCGCGGTGCTCGCGGTGCTCCGCTTCATCTGGACCTTCAACAACTTCGACGACATCTACCTGCTCACCGGCGGCGGCGCAGGTACTGAGGTGGTCTCGGTGCGGGTCTTCGACTACCTCACCGCCCGCGGCGACATCGGCGCCGCCTCGGCGCAGGCGCTCGTTCTCGCGGTGATCCTGGCCGTGCTCGTCGGCGTGTACCTCAAGCTGTTCGGCCGTCAGGAGGAGCAGGCATGACCGCCACCGACGCACGCGCGGGCGCCCGGTCCGGGTTCAACCGCGACCGGTTCGAGAACCGCCTGTTCGCGATCCTGAAGCCGATCACCATCGTGATCCTGCTGCTGATCTCGGTGGTGCCGTTCTACTACATGGTGCTGCTGAGCTTCCGGTCGCTGGACTCGCTGCTGCAGAACCCCGGGGCGCTGTGGATCTCGATCGACGAGTTCGACCCGACCACGTACGCCGAGGTGCTGGCGCCGGTGTCGGCGGGCGGTCAGGGGTTCGCGGAGTTCATGCGCAACTCGCTGCTGGTCGCACTGGCCACGGTCGCGCTGTCGCTGCTCGTCTCGATCCCGGGCGCCTACGCGGTGAGCCGCCTCAGATTCTTCGGGCGGCGGCAGATCTCGGCGCTGTTCCTGGCGGTGTACTTCTTCCCGAGCATCCTGCTGGCCGTTCCGCTGTTCGTGTTCTTCACCCAGATCGGGCTCCGCGGGTCGCTGGTGGGCCTGCTCATCGTCTACGTCTCGCAGGTGGTGGCGGTGTCGATCTACACGCTGCGCAACTACTTCGCGACCATTCCGGTGTCGCTGGAGGAGGCGGCGGCGATCGACGGGGCCGGGCGCATCCAGACCATGTGGCGGGTCAGCCTGCCGCTGGCGATGCCGGCGATCGTCTCGAACGGACTGTTCATCTTCATGATCGCGTGGAACGAGTTCCTGTTCGCCCTGCTGTTCCTCGTGGAGCGCCGCGACTCGTGGACGGTGTCGCTCGGCCTGTCGCAGCTCTCGGGCAGCATCGAGGTGCCGACGACCGTGCTGATGGCGGGGTCGGTCATCCTGACCCTGCCGATCGTCGTGCTGTTCTTCCTCTCGGAGCGACTGCTCGTGGGCGGGCTCACCACGGGCGCCGAGAAGGGCTGAGCCAGTCATCCATCCGCCTCCTCTTCCGGAAGGAGGGCACGCCACCGTGCCTCAGATCGTGCAGTTCACCGGCCCGCGCGCGGTCGAGCTCGTCGAGACCGACCCGGCGCCGCTCGTCGAGGGCGCGGTGCGCGTCGCCACCTGGTACTCGGGCGTCTCGGCGGGCACCGAGCTGACCGCCTACCGCGGCACGAACCCCTATCTGACCTCGACCTGGGATGCGGAGCGCCGCCTGTTCGCGCCGGGCACCCCGAGCTTCGGGTACCCGGTGGCCGGGTGGGGCTACTCCGAGGTGGGGCAGGTCGTCGAGGTGGCTCCGGACGTGACGTCCTTGCGCGCCGGCGAGGTGGTGCACGGCATCTGGGGCCACCGCAGCGACGCCGTGCTGCCGGCGGCGGCCCTGGAGCGCCGGGTGCTGCCGGAGGGCATGGACCCGCTGCTCGGCACCTTCGCGCGGGTGGGTTCGATCGCGTTGAACGCGGTGCTCGCCGCCGACGTTCGGCTGGGCGAGCAGGTCGCGATCTTCGGTCAGGGGGTCATCGGACTGCTCGCGACCCGGCTCGCGGTGCTGTCAGGTGCGCGAGTGCTCGCCGTCGACGCGCAGCCGGCCCGGTTGGCGATGGCGCGGCGGTTCGGCGCGCACGAGACGGTCGACGCTCGCGAGGACGGCGGCGCCGGCGTGC